>JALZJA010000494.1 GCA_030860005.1 Actinomycetota bacterium | reverse complement strand
CGGATGACCGCCATGCTGCGTCCTCGAATCTCGAAATACCCTTGGTATTCCTTCGATTCTGCGTCCTTGCATGACGGCCCCCGTGGCTCGTCCATGCGGGCACGGACTTACAGGACGAACCACTAGTGGGTCTTCTCGTGAGTCTGGGCCTGAAACGGCGGGATGCGGGCGCCGTCAGGCAAGGACGCAGGGAGCGTGCAATGGCAGGGCCATTGCCGCGACCGAGGACGCCGCCTGACGGTGATCCGCGCCCGACGTTTCGGGTCAAGACTTGCGAGAGGGCCCACTAGATGGACGATGAGGAGATTCGCGGCCTGCTCGCGGGCATCGAGCCGCTGATGAACGTCCAGATGCCGATCCCACCGAACATGTCGGCGCTGGCGGTCAGCGCCGTCGTCGACGCGGGCGGCGATCCGGAGGAGATCGAGGCGTGGGTCAAGCAGCGGCGTGGGTGGGCGAAGCGCATCCCGCCACAGTTCCTGGCGCCCGAGACGAGGTCCGACGAGCGCAAGGCGGTCGTGTTCCTCGTCCCGGACAGGGAGCTGCAAGGCGGCGGCGCGCCCGCTCGGGGCGCAGGCCGAAGGCCTGGCGGCGGACCGCCGCCCGTGCTGGGGACGGCGGACCTCGTCGCCTTCATGCCGACGACGAACCTCACGCAGGCCAAGGCCTTCTACGGGACGATGCTCGGGCTTGCGATGGAGGGCGAGAGCCCGATCGCGGTCACCTTCGACGCCAACGGCACGACCTTTCGGGCGGTGCTCGTCGAGCGCTTCACGCCGTTTGCCTTCACGATCGTCGGCTGGACCGTCGAGGACATCGCGGCGACCGTGACGGAGCTCACGTCGCGCGGCATCGCCTTCCAGCGCTTCGAGAGCATCAAGCAGGACCACCTGGGCGTCTGGCGCTCTCCGGGCGGCGCGCAGGTCGCCTGGTTCAAGGATCCGTTCGGCAACACGATCTCGCTGACGCAGTTCTGAGCTGGCGCGGCGGCGCTCGAGCGGCGCCGATCATCCGCCGGTGGTGTAAGTATCGGCGCGTGTTCCGAGCGCGCCTCCTCGTCCCCCTGGCGCTCGGAACGCTGCTCGTGGGCATGGCCGGGCTCGCGCTGCTGGCCGCGCCCGTCTCATCCAAGACCAAGCCGACGAACCGCACGGGCGTTCGCCTCAAGCCCGTCGGACGCTTCAACGTGCCGACCTTCATCGCGAGCGCGCCGCAGGACGCGAGCCGAATCTTCGTCGTCGAGCGCAGCGGCACGATCCGGATCGTCCGCGGCGGCAGGCGGCTGAAGAACGCGTTCCTCGACATCCGCACGTTCGTCGGTTCGGGCGGCGAGCGCGGTCTGCTGTCGATGGCCTTCAAGCCGGACTATGAGCGCAGCGGGCTGTTCTACGTCTACTACACGGCCAAGAACGGCGACCTCACGATCGTGGAGTACCGCCGCTCGGCAGCCGACCCGGATCGCGCGGACCCGGCGACCCGCCGGCGCGTGCTGCTCGTCGCGCACCCCAACCACAACCACAACTCGGGCCAGCTCCAGTTCGGTCCCGACGGGTACATGTACGCGGGGATGGGCGACGGCGGCGGTTCGGGCGACCGCGACGGCAACGCGCAGGACCTGCGCACGCGGCTCGGCAAGATCCTGCGCTTCGACCCGAGCGGCACGGCGGAGCTCCAGCGCACGGCGCCGCCCGACAATCCGTTCATCGGCCGGCCAGAGGTGCCACCGGAGATCTGGGCCAAGGGCTTTCGCAACCCCTGGCGCTTCTCCTTCGACAAGGTCACCGGCGACCTCGTCATCGCCGATGTCGGCCAGGACGAGATCGAGGAGATCAACTTCGTCCGCAGGGGCTTCGGAGCCGGTGGGAACTTCGGCTGGAACGCGTGCGAGGGGTCCAACGCGTTTCCTCCGCGCGGCAAGCCGCGCAGGAAATGCGACCTGGCCGGAACGGTGCGCCCGGTGATCGAGCATTTCCACAAGAACGGGTTCTGCTCGGCCATCGGCGGCGTCGTCGTGCGTGATCGGTCGCTCGTCGGCCTGTATGGCCGCTACGTCTACGGCGACCTGTGCCGGCCGGAGCTGCGCTCTGCGGTGCTGGACGGGTCCGGGGCCACGCAGCAGCGCCGGGTCGGGCTCGAGCTTCGAGGCGTGATCAGCTTCGGACAGGACGCGGGCGGCTGCGTCTACGTCGGCACGTTCACGAGCGTCTACCGGATCGCGCCGGCCGCCACGACGGCCGCCTGCCCGCCCGGCGAGCCTGGCCCGCTCGCCAACGCGCCCACCGACCGGCGCCGCCCCAACGCGCTCGTCAGCTCGTCACGGCTCTCGGCGGCGCTGCGCTCGGGCGTGATCCGGCTTCGGGTGCGCTGCGACGAGCCCTGCCGCATCGAGGCCAGCGCGTCCGTGGCGCGAACGAAGGGCAAGCCGCTGAGACGTGTCTTCGCGCGCACGAAGCGCACGCCCGGTGGCAAGGTGACCGAGCTGACGATCAGGCTCCGACAGGCACGCAGGCTCTTCGCCGGCCGCTCGCGGGGCTTCGCGAACCTGCGCGTCCGGGTCGTCGACAGGGCGCTCAACGTCAGGACGATCAGGCAATCCCTGCGGCTCACCCGCTGACGGCCGGCGCGCGCGGTGGCGCTATCGTGCCCTCGCATGACAGACGACCAGATTCGCAAGCTCCTCGCCGGCCTCACACCGGCGCCCTTCATCTGGGCGCCCAAGGGGAACGTCGTGATCGTTCAGACGCACGTCGAGGACGCCGGCGCAGACATCGACGAGGTGCTCGCGTGGGTCGAGTCGCGCGGCGGCCACATCGACCGCACGCTGCCGGTGACGGCCACCCAGCGCGGCACGAGCGCAGTGCCCAAGCCGGTCGGCAAGAAGTACTACGTCGTGCCCGAAGAAGCGCTCGCGGGCTGAG
>JALZJA010000340.1 GCA_030860005.1 Actinomycetota bacterium | reverse complement strand
TGCGCGAGTGCGGCGGCCGGCAGCAGCCGCGACCGTCGCTGCTCGCCGGGCAGCAGAAGCGTGCCGGCGGCGAGCGACGCCTCGAGCACGCTCTGACGGGTCACCATCGCGTGGAGTGTCGACGGCGTGCCGCTGACGATCGCAGCGATCGCTGCCGCGGCGATCGCGTCGTCGAGCGCTGTGCCCGGCGTCAAGTCGCCAGCCCGCCCGTACGTGAGGAAGGCCCCGTCGCGTGGCCGACGCCCGGGCTCAAGCAGTCAGCACCTGCAGGCCGGGCAGCGTGCGGCCCTCGATGAGCTCGAGCGCAGCACCGCCACCGGTCGACACATGCGTGACCTGGTCCTCGAGCCCGAACGCGCTGAGTGCGGCGATCGAGTCACCGCCGCCCGTCACCGTCACGGCGTCCGTGCGCGCCACCGCCTCGGCGATCGCGCGCGTGCCGTACGAGAACGGCTCGATTTCGAACGCGCCGACGGGCCCGTTCCAGAACACGGTGCCCGCTTGCGCGATCGCAGTCGCGTAGGCCTCGCGGGTGCGCGGGCCGATGTCGATCGCCTCCCAGCCGTCGTCGATGTCGATCGGATCGGCAACCTCGAGCTCGGCGTCGGCACCGAAGCGATCGGCGATGAGGAGGTCGAGAGGAAGGCGCAGCCTGTCTTCCGTGCCGGCGATCTCGAGCATCTGCCGTGCGGCCTCCAGGCCGGCCTCGTCGCACAGCGAGTCGCCGATCCGCAGTCCGCGCACAGCGAAGAACGGGTAGCTCATCCCGCCGCCGAGCAGGACGAGGTCGGCGACCTCGAGAAAGCGGTTGATGACGCCGATCTTGTCGCCCGCCTTCGCGCCGCCCAGGACGGCCACGAGCGGGCGATCGGGGTCGCTGAGGATCGCGGTGAGCGTCTGCACCTCGCGCTCGAACAGCCGGCCCGCCGCGGAGCGCTCCACGTGGTGCACGACGCCCTCGGTCGAGGCGTGCGCGCGGTGGGCGGTTCCGAAGGCGTCGTTGACGTAGGCGTCGCCAAGCGCGCCCAGGCGCGCGGCGAGCTCGGGGTCGTTCTTCGTCTCGCCCGGCTCGTAGCGGATGTTCTCGAGCATCACGAGGTCGCCCTCGGGGATGTGATCGAGGTCGGGGGCGACCGTCACCTCATCGCCGAGCAGCTCAGCGAGCCGGTCGGCGAGCGGCTGTACCGAGAGCGATGGATCGCGGTCCTCCGGGCGCCCCAGGTGCGTCACGAGCAGCAGGCGAGCGCCGCGCTCGCGCAGCGTCTCGAGCGTCGGCAGCGACTGGCGGATGCGCGTGTCCTCCGTGACGCGACCGCCGTCGAGCGGAACGTTGAAGTCGACCCGCACGAGCACCCGTTGGCCTTCGATGTCGCCGAGATCGTCGAGCGTCCTCAGGCCGGACATCGGCAGCTCGCGGCTCGCTTGTCCACCGGATCGGGGCTCATGTTGCGTGGTCCTGACATTGCGGGAGCAGCGTGACCATAGCCACGCGATCGGCGTCGGCGCAGCACGTCGCGCCGGTTCAGAGTCCGCCCGAGGCGACCCGCAGCCCGAGGATCAGCGACAGGATCACTGCCACGGCGGCGAGGCCACCCCACGGCATCGGCAGGTACAGGCAGGCGACCGCGCCGACGATCGCAACCCCGGTGGCCGCGACGAAGGCGAGGTTGTACGGCTCGTCGCCGACATCATCCGGATCACCCTGGGCCGCGTCGGCGGCGGCGAGAACGCCGAGGATCAGGGCGGCGATGAACACCGTCAGCCAGGCCCCGTTCACGTGGAGCACCCAGCCCAGGATCGCATGGGCGACTATCGACGAAGCGATCACCCCGCCGACAACGATCAGCACCTTGTGCGGCATGAGCATGGCGGAGCCAGTCACCCTTCTGATCTTCGCTGCCGTAGCTCCAGGATTCCCATAATCGCGCGCGCGCATGTGTGAAGTTTGTCACCGACACCGCCGATCGCATCGGTTACGGTCGATGGATCATGCGGGCGCAGCCATAGGGCGCGCGGATCCAAGCTCAAGCTCGCCGGATCTTCGCGTAGTAGGCGGCGAAGTCGGGCTGCGTGCCGTCGACGTCGGTGAAGCCGTACTCGCGCGCGAGGTGGGACGGTGCTCAGCCCGCCTCCGTGGTACCTGGCGACATCGCGATCGGCGGCGAGTGCAGCGACGGCGCGTCCGATGTAGCGCGGCGTCTCGGACTCCAGGAAGTGCGGGTCGCGCTCGGCGCCCTCGCGCCACGTCTGCTCGTCCACGCCGAAGTGATCGAGTATCGCCTCCGAGCGCGGGAAGCCGGGGTGACGCAGAGGACGGTGATGCCGTGCTCGCC
>JALZJA010000313.1 GCA_030860005.1 Actinomycetota bacterium | reverse complement strand
GCCTTGCCGGCCACGCGGCGCTCCAGGAGCGCCTCGAGCGCCGGGGCCGGATCGCGCCACGATGTCTCGAGGTCGATCTGGCAGTCCAGTTCGCCGGCGGCGACGAGATCAGCGAGGCGCGCGAGGTCCGAGCTGCCGGTGCGGGTGTGCTCGAGCTCGTCGAAGACGAACAGACCGCGCAGGATCGCGCCCGGCGCGCCGCCGAACAGCGTGCGCGCCTGAAAGCACACCGGGTCCGGATCGCTCGATGCGTACGAGACGACGGTGCCCTCCGCGGTCACGCGGCCGATCGCCGCGCCCAGGCTCGCCCCGCCGACGCCCTCGAGGATCGCGTCGTAGCTCTTCTCGCCGCTGTCGGAGAGCTCGAAGATGACCTCGGCCGCGCCGAGCTCGCGCAGCCCTCGCGCGCGCTCTTCGTTGCGTGAGACGGCGGTCACGTGCGCGCCCGCGCGGGCCGCGAGCTGGACGCCGAAGCGCCCGACGCCGCCGCTCGCGCCGGTGACGAGCACGCGCTTGCCGAGCACGAAGCCCGCGATCTGGAGCGCCCGCAGCGCCGTGATCCCCGCGACGGGCAGCGTCGCGGCCTGCGCGAACGAGACTCCGTCGTCGCGTAGCTCGGCAAGGTGGTCCGTGCGTACCGCTGCCAGCTGCGCCCAGGCGCCGCCGATCTTGGGCTTCATCCCGACGGCGCGCGCCCCCTCGGGCGGCCCGCTGCCGTCGGCCGCGGCGCGCTGCACGACGCCCGCGAGATCCCATCCCGGGATTGAGCCGGCGGGCCGGTCGGGAAGCCGGCGCGTCTCGCCGCGGTTCAGCGAGAACGCCTTGACCGCGACGAGCGCCTCGAACGGCAGCGGCTCGGGATCGGGCATCTCCGTCAGCGCAACGTGCGGCGGTTCGGCGGTCGCGGTGAGTGCGAGCATCGGCTGAGCGTACGTCACGGGTGCGAGAATCGACGTCGTGGATGCCGCCACCGCCCCGGGAGTCGTCGCCGAGCGCTTCCACGCTCGCCGGCGCGCGTGGGAGGAGCGGGCGCTCTCGCCGCTGGCGGCCCGCTCCTACCCCGCGGTGCGCGCCGTCGACGAGTCCGACTGCGCCCTGCGCACGCCGCTTCAGCGCGACCGCGACCGGCTCGTGCACTGCAAGGCGTTTCGCCGCCTGAAGCACAAGACGCAGGTGTTCGTCGCACCCGAGGGCGATCACTTCCGCACCCGCATGACGCACACGCTCGAGGTCACGCAGATCGCGCGCACGGTCGCGCGGGCGCTCGCGCTCAACGAAGACCTCACGGAGGCGATCGGGCTGGGCCACGACCTCGGCCACCCGCCGTTCGGCCACATCGGCGAGGCGGTGCTCGACCAGTGCCTCGCGCAGCGCTTCGGGTCGGGCTTTCGCCACTACGAGCACTCGCGGCGGATCGTCGAGGTGCTCGAGCGCGACGGCGCGGGACTCAACCTCTGCGACAGCGTCCGCGACGGGATCCTCTGCCACTCCGGCCGCGCGCCGATGCCGGCGACGCTCGAGGGGAGGATCGTGCGGCTCGTCGATCGTGTCGCCTACCTCAACCACGACATCGACGACGCACTGCGCGCGGGCGTCCTCGACGAGGCCAAGCTGCCCGCCGACGCGATCGCCGTGCTCGGCGAGACGGGCTCGACGCGCATCGACGCGCTCGTGCATGACCTCGTCGAGGCCTCCGAGGCGGCCGCCGACATCGTCCAGGGCGAACGGGCCCGGGGGGCGATGACGGCGCTGCGCGAGTTCATGTTCGAGCACGTCTACCTCGGCGATGCCGCACGCCGCGAGCACGCCCGCGTCGAGCGCGTCATCCGCACGCTGTTCGAGCATTACGCGGCCGACCCGACGCGACTGCCCGACGGCGGAGGCGCGCCCGACGCCGGCGACGCGCAGCGGGTCACCGACTACCTCGCCGGCATGACCGACCGCTATGCGGTGCGGGCGTTCACCGCGCTCAGCGTGCCGGAGTCGTTCGCCGTCTAGTGGGTCTTCTCGTGAGTCTGGGCCTAAAACGGCGCCCGACGTTTCGGGTCAAGACTTGGGAGAAGGCCCACTAGATGGCCCTCTACACGAACGCTTCCAAGGAACGCGTGCGCGACGCGGTCGACATGGTCGACCTCGTGTCCTCGCGGACCGAGCTCAAGCGCGCGGGCGCCAATCGGCTGACCGGCCTGTGCCCGTTCCACGACGAGCGCACGCCGTCGTTCGGGCTCAATCCCGTCGAGAAGGTCTACTACTGCTTCGGCTGCCAGGCCTCCGGCGACGCGTTCACGTTCGTCATGGAGACCGAGGGCGTGGACTTCAAGGGCGCGCTCGAGCTGCTCGCCGACCGCTACAAGGTCGCGCTGGAGCTCGAAGACGAGGATCCGCGGGCGGCCGAGAAGCGCCACCAGCGTGACCGGCTGCTCGAGCTGCTCGAGCGGACCGCTACGTACTACGCGCGCCAGTTGTGGGAGTCGCGCGAGGCGGAGCGCGCGCGGGCATATCTCGCCGAGCGCGGCCTGGAGGAGGGGACGCTGCGCGAGTTTCGCGTCGGCTACGCGCCGAGCGCCTGGGACACGGTGCTGAGCGCCTCGCGGCGGGCCAAGTTCTCCAACCGCGAGCTCCACGACGCCGGCCTCGCCCAGAGGTCCCAGAGGAGCGGCCAGATCTACGACCGCTTCCGCTCGCAGATCATCTTCCCGCTCGCCGACCCGCGCGGCCGGGTGCGCGGCTTCGCCGGCCGCACGCTCGGGGCAGAGGGCGAACGGCGCCCGAAGTACGTCAACAGCCCCGAGAGCGAGCTGTTTCACAAGCGCAGCCAGCTCTTCGGAGCCGATCTGGCGCGCGCGCCGGCCGCGAAGGCAGGCCGCATCGTCGTCGCCGAGGGCTACACGGATGTTCTCGCGATGCACCAGGTCGGGATCCGCAACAGCGTCGCGATCATGGGCACGGCCGTGACGGAGGAGCAGGTCGCCGAGCTCGCCCGGCTGGCCCCGGTCGTACAGCTCGCGCTCGATGCCGACAGCGCCGGCCAGGAGGCGATGCTGCGCGCGGCACGACTTGCCGCCGGGCGCAAGCTCGAGTTGCGCGTCGTCCCGCTGCCGCCGGGTGAGGATCCCGCCGACATCCTCCAGCGGGGCGGGGGGCAGGAGATCGAGCGCCGCTTCGGTGAGTCGGTGCCGTTCGTTCAGTTCCGCGTCATGCGGGCGCTCGAGGGCGGCGACCTCAGCGACGCCGAGGGCAAGGACCGCGTGCTCGCCGAGTTGGGCGCGGTCTTCGCGGATCTGCCGCCGAGCGCCGTGCGCGAGGATCTGCTGCGGATCGTCGCCGACCGCACGAACCTGCCGCTCGATCTGCTCGCATCGCTGCTTCCGTTCCGCAGGGGCGGCGGCCGGAGCGACGACGCGAACGGCCGATCCCTTGACAGCGCCTCGCCGCGGGCACCCGCGGCGCCGCTCGGCCGGCGCGAGGACACCGAGCGCAACTTCCTGGTGCTGTGCCTGGCGCGGCCCGAGCTCGGGGCGCCGGCGCTCGCCGGGCTCGACCTCGAGGCCGACCTCACGAGCCCGCTCTTACAGCGCGCCGCTGCCCACCTGCGCGAGCACCTGCACGCCCCGATCGCGGCTGCGCCCGACGATCCACAGCTCGTCGCTCTCCTGACGCAACTCGCCGTTCGCGCGGGCGACGCTGCCGGCATAACGCCCGCGACGTTCGAGATCGAGCGCCTCCAGCTCGCGCTCGCTCGGGTCGAACGCGAGATCGCCGCCGCCCGCGCCATTGCGTCGGGCGCCATATCCGACCTCGCGACTCGCAAGACCACCATCCAGGCCCAGCTCGCACGGGCGGTCGACACGGCGATGGAAGCGGGGCATGTGCCGCACTGACGCGGTCTGGCACGGACCGTTCCGTCCCGACGCGTGCGGACCTGTGCTCGATCTCGTCCCGGACGCTAATGGGCCGCCGCCTCCAGGCGGGGGTCGCCGGAAAAGATGTGGTCCTCCGGCGAGGCCTCATGGAGCTCCTCCAGGTCGACGACCGCGACCCGCCCGCCAAGGCCCGAGCGCGTGCTCGCGTGCCCGCGCAGGGCGCCGACAACTGCCCGCGACCGTTCGGCGGTCGCGACACACTCCAGCCTGAGCTCTGGGCGCGCGTGGGTAGGCAAGGCCGCTCCGCGATAACGCAGTGTCTCTCCCGACTGTGGGCCCGAGCTATG
>JALZJA010000301.1 GCA_030860005.1 Actinomycetota bacterium | reverse complement strand
CGGGATGCTCGTCGCCGAGCAGCAGTTCCGGCGCATCATCGGCTACCGCGACCTCGCCAAGCTCGTCATCGCGATCGAGCGCCACGCCACCGTCGCCGCCCCGAAGAACCTCGACCGCCAAGAGGTCACCGAGCCCGTTACCGTCTGACCATCACACCACCGGGATCGCCGACGAACTTCCACGACGATCCGGACAACCTCCTCGAGCCGGGGCGATAGGTCAGTTGTGCACGCGACCCTCTCCACGCCATCCCGCTCCCTCACCCTTTATCGATGCTGTCTACGTCAACGGCGCGGCCGCACGTCTTAGCGCTCGAGTCGTGAGTTCGTTCCGGGTCAGGCGGCGAGCGCCAATTGACGTGCTTGGCGGTCGGCCAGCCGCGTGAGCAGGCGGCCGAGGTCCTCGCGCCTTGCGCTCGCAACGCCCGAAGACCCGGCCGCGACGCACGTCCCAGGCGGCCAGGTAGGTCAGCGCGCCGCCACGCTTGTAGGTGTGCTCGACGCGCTGGCCGCGAGGCACGCCGGCCGCCGGCGCCAAGGTCTCACAGATCCGTTGGCGCGCCTGGATCGAGGGCTTCTCGTCGGCGCTGATCACGCAGTCGCCGGGATGCAGCAGCCGGCCCTCCCAGCGACCCTCATACAAGTCCAGGATCCGGCCAGCCTTCTGCGCGAAGTCCGGATCGGTCGGGAAGATCCACGAGCGGTACTGCCACGGGCGGATCGCGTCCTCACGCAGCCAGCGCACGATCGTCGCCTGCGACGCGTCGCAGATGCCGCGCTCAACGACGATGAACGTCAGCCGTCGAGCGACGCGACAGCGGCGCGCCCTGCGCTCGCGCCATCCCAACCAAAATTAGCCAACCGCGTTATGACTCCTTCCAGGACCGGAGGGAACTTGCGGCAGGCAGCACTTAGCTCAGACCGCGGCCGCGGCGGGCGCCGCCCGCCGGCGGCAGCGCGAGCGCAGCGGCCACGCGATGGCGACGCCGATCGCGAACCCGAGGACGCTGCCGACGAGCACGTCGAGCCAGAAGTGCACGCCGAGGTAGACGCGCGAGAAACCGATCAGCGCCGCGAGCGCCAGCACCGGCCAGCGCAGTCGCGGCGCGAGCAGCGCTACGACGCCGGCGGTGGCGAAGGCCGTCATCGCGTGCCCGGAGGGAAACGACGGCGACCCTGGGACACCCACCAGAGCATCGAAGCCGATCGCCTCGGGGGGGCGGCTGCGATCGACGAGATCCTTCAGGGCGGCGTTGAGAGCCGAGGCGAGGAAGAAGCTCGCGGTCGCGGCCAAGGCGATCAGGGGCAAGAGCCGGCGGCCACGCAGGTCCGCACACCAGGCAAGGGCGACCAGCAGCGGGCCCTTCACCCACCAGGCCGATGCCAGGCCGAGAACCGCCGTAGCGGGTGCCCAGCGCACCTCAGTCGTGGCCCGGAACGCATCCTGGTCGAAGTTGACTAGCAGTTGAAGGACGTCACTCATGGCGCGGCGGTGGCGTGGCCAGGCAACGAACGGTGACCACGCGAGCGTGAACTACTACTTCGAGGGTACCCGCACCCGGATGAGACACACGTGAGAGCCGCGCACTGCGTCAGTTGACGACCGACAACCGCCCGGCGCGCTCGTTGTACAGGTGGCCGATCAGCGACTGGGTCACGTCGGGGTCGAACTGCCGGCCGGCGCAGCGCGACAGCTCGGAGAACGCGTCGGCGTGCGACATGCGGGCGCGGTAGGGCCGGTCGCTTGTCATCGCGTGGTAGGCGTCGCACGCGAGGATGATGCGGCTGCCGATCGGGATCTGGGTCCCGACAAGGTTGTCGGGATAGCCCGATCCGTCCCAGCTCTCGTGCTCGTGGCGGACGATCTCGGCGACGGGCGCAAACCCGCCGATGCCGCGCAGGATGCGCTCTCCGATCACGGGATGCTCGGCCATCACGCCGCGCTCGTCGGGCGTCAGCGGTCCCGGCTTGTGGAGGATCGCGTCGGGGATCCCGACCTTGCCGATGTCGGGCAGCAGCGCGGCCTGGCGCACGTCGTCGACCTGCGCGTGCGACAGCCCGAGGCTGCGCGCGACGACGCTGGCGATGTCGACGACCGACTCGGAGTGCTCGCCCGTATAGCGGTCGCGCTCGAGCAGCGCGACCGCGAGCGCCTCGACCGCGTCGCGGCGGCGCAGTCGCTCCACGAGATCCGCACCCTCGGCATCGCACTCGGTGGCGCTCACCAGACGCCCGCCGCCGGCGTCCTGCGCGTCCGCGAGCGCTCGGCCGGCTTGCTCGAACAGCTCGACGGCATTCCGGGCCGCACGCAGCGACGCGATCCCGACCGACACCTCGACACCGCGCACGGGGCCGACTTCGAGGCGCTCAAGCTCGAGCAGTAGCCGGTCGACGCAGGCGCGCGCGGCGTGCTCGTCGGACTCGCGCAGCAGGACCGCGAACCTGTCGTCGCTCATCCGCGCCACGAGATCCTCCGCGCGCGTGCCGGCATGCAGCGTCTCGACGAGCCCGCGAAGCATCATGTCGCCGCTCTCGAAGCCATGTTCGCGATGCAGGTCGGCGATGCGATCGACCTGCACCAAGGCGAGCGATCCCGCGACAT
>JALZJA010000293.1 GCA_030860005.1 Actinomycetota bacterium | reverse complement strand
CGCTGTGGTCGCCGGCGATGCAGTGCGGGGCCAGGTCCAGGCGGAGCGCAGGATGAAGGCCAGGAGCAGCACCTCGAGTCCGATGGAGAGGCCGTAGAAGTAGGTCCACTCCCAGGACGCCCCTGCCGCGTTGAACATCGAGACGGGGATGTAGAGCGTTGCTACGACGAGGTTCGTGATGCGGTTCACACGGGCGGGCAGTGTCGTGGAGAGCAGGATCATGAGGATCGGGACGGCCACGAGCGTGAGCGCAATGACGACAAAGGTTGGGCTGATGTCGAACTCGTAGACGATGCCGGCCAGGATGTCGTCGACGAAGCCGGGCTTGTACAGGTGGAAGTAGTCGACGTAGATGTAGAGGAACATGAAGCTCGTCCAGGCTGCTGCGAGCTTCACCTGCACCGGCACGTGCAGGGACTCCAGCGCGGTGGCGGTGTTCTGCGGTGATCTCATCTCTTACTCCTTCGTTGCGGTCGGATGATCGGTGACTCCACGATCGCTGACCTCGACGACGGGCGAATCGGCCTCAGGGCTCGTGTTCGACCGGCCGGTGGAACGGTCTGTCCCTCGTACTTTCGGCAGATACGCATCCCCCACCCTCCCGAGCAGGCCATTGTCAGCGAGAGTTCGAAGCCTCCTTCAAACCCGGAACTTGACACTCGCGCGCGAACGACGACGACACTGGGGAAATGACGGACGACGCGTTCACGCAGCTACGCACGCCTAGGCTGTTCCTTCGCCGTTTCCGGGAGTCTGACGTCGAAGCCTTCGCGCGGTACAGGTCGGACCCAGCGGTGGCGCGGTACCAGGGGTGGGATGCGCCGTACCCACTGGAGCAGGCGAGAGAGTTCGTGACCACGATGGCGACGGCCCAGGCAGATGTGCCCGGAGACTGGCTACAGATCGCGGTCGCTCGGGCCGGAGACGGTTCGCTGGTCGGTGACTGTGCGCTGGCTCCACAGGCGCACGAGGCGCGGACCGTCGAGATCGGGTTCACCATCGCTCCCGAGCATCAGGGACGCGGCTATGCGCGCGAGGCCGTCTCATTGCTCCTGCGCTACTTGTTCGGTCAGCTCGGCAAGCATCGCGTGACGGCCTCTTGCGATTCCCGCAACGCGCCCTCGGTCAGGGTGCTTGAGGCCGTGGGGATGCGCCGGGAGGGGCACCTGGTGGAGAGCACGTGGTCCAAGGGTGAATGGACCGACGACCTTCTTTTCGCGATCCGCGGACGCGAGTGGATGAGTTGAGAGCTTCCGGCAAGGCGATCTCGAGCATCCGCACATGCCGCGCACGGCGGCGATGGCCCGACTTTGCCGCGCTCCGGTAGTCGATCCCGCTGCGGGTGACGGCCATCCCGATCACGATCTGCGGCAGGTCCTCGCGGGGGGCTTTGGAGTGCCTGTAGGTGCGGAACCCACCCGCGCGTGCCAGTGGCGGTCGCAGCGTCGTTGTCGACGTCGCTGCTATGGCTTTCGTCGGGGCTGCCGTCGTCGCGGACGACCGCGTTCGTCGCGGGCGACCGGGGTGTCGGCGATGTCGCGCTCGCAGTAGGTGCTGGAGCAGCAGGTCCATCGCCCGGTAGGCGGCGTCCTCATTCACGCTCGGCAGCCAGGTACGGGCGCGACCTGCTCGACCCAGCGGGTCGCAGCTAGCTTCGACCCCGGATCGCAGGCGCGGTTCGCGACCAGCGCGAACAGCACCCGCTCCACCGCCTGCGGATCGCGGCGGCGTCCCCGCAGGCGGCCGCGGATGAGCTCGTCGAACCCGAGCCGGCGTCACAACCCGAGGAGTTGACTATGGCCGCGGCCCGGTGCGTTTCCGCCTTTCGAGGCGGCACGATTCCTTCGCCGCAAGGACCGGAAGAGGTCTTCACGGCGACAGCGCTTCGGTGTCCGTCGTCAGGTTTTGATGCGGCCCGTTTCGTATGCCCACATCGCGATCTCGACGCGGTTGCGGGCGTCGAGCTTGCGCATGAGGCTGGCGAGGTGGGTCTTGACGGTGCTGATGCTGATGTGCAGGTCGTCGGCGATCTCGCTGTTGGTCCAGCCCTGGGCGACCGGGATCAAGATCTCTTCCTCCCGGCTGGTGAGCGGTTCGATGGGCGGCGCTGGTCTGGGTCTCGCATGGGTGTCGGCGAAGGCGGCGAGGAGCCGCGCGGTGATGCTCGGGGCGATCAGGGCGTCTCCCTGGGCGGCCGCGTGGATCGCCTGCGCCAGCAGGGCAGGCCCGGCGTCTTTGAGCAGGAAGCCCCGGGCGCCAGCCTTCAACGCCCCGTGCACGTACTCGTCAAGGT
>JALZJA010000264.1 GCA_030860005.1 Actinomycetota bacterium | reverse complement strand
GCGCCCCCACCGCCACCGAGGACTGCCCGCGGACGCCGAGCGCGTACGCGGTCAGCGGCACGCCGGCCTCAAACGACGCGGCGACGACGCGTCCGACCCAGCCCAGGCCGGTCGGGTCACCGGTGCCGGCGACGAACGAGTCACCGAAGAACAGGACGCGCCGGTCGAACATGAGGGCACGCTATCCGTCAGGCGCCATTACATCCGGAGCACCGGCCGCTCGATCGGCCCCAGCGGCGCATTCGCGCATGCCGACAGCGCCAGCCCGACGATGTCGCGAGTCGCCAGCGGGTCGATGACGCCGTCGTCCCAGAGGCGGGCGCTCGAGTGGTACGGGTGCCCCTGCGTCTCGTACTGAGACCTGACGCGGGCGCGCAGCGCCTCGATCTCCTCGGGATCCTGGTCGGAGGCGACCGAGCTGAGCACCGTGGCGGCCTGCTCGCCGCCCATGACCGAGATGCGCGCGTTGGGCCACATCCAGAGGAAGCGCGGCCCGTACGCGCGGCCGCACATGCCGTAGTTGCCGGCGCCGTAGGAGCCGCCGACGATGACCGTCAGCTTCGGGACGCGTGCGCACGAGACGGCGGCGACCATCTTCGCGCCGTCGCGCGCGATGCCGCCGGCCTCGTACTCGCGCCCGACCATGAAGCCCGTGATGTTCTGCAAGAACAGCAGCGGCACCCCGCGCTGGTCGCAGAGCTCGACGAAATGGGCGGCCTTCAGCGCGCTCTCGGAGAACAGGACGCCGTAGTTGGCGACGATCCCGACCGGGTGGCCATGGATGTGGGCGAAGCCGCACACGATCGTCCGCCCGTAGAGCTCCTTGAACTCGTGAAGGCGCGAGGCGTCGACGATCCGGGCGATGACCTCGCGCGGGTCGTAGGCGGCGCGCGGGTCGGTCGGCACGGCGCCGTACAGATCCGACGGATCGACGGACGGCGGCTTCACGGCGACCCGCTCCCATGGCGAGGCCGCGCGCGGGCCGAGCGTCGCGACGATCGAGCGGACGATCTCGAGCGCGTGCACGTCGTCGTCGGCGAGGTGATCGGTGACGCCCGAGCGGCGGCTGTGCAGCTCGCCGCCGCCGAGCTCCTCGGCCGTGACCTCCTCGCCGGTCGCCGCCTTCACGAGCGGCGGACCGCCAAGGAAGATCGTGCCCTGCTCGCGCACGATCACGCTCTCGTCGCTCATCGCCGGGACGTAGGCGCCGCCGGCGGTGCATGAGCCCATGACCGCCGCGATCTGCGCGACGTGAGCGGCCGACATGCGCGCCTGGTTGAAGAAGATCCGCCCGAAGTGCTCGCGGTCGGGAAAGATCTCGTCCTGCAGCGGGAGGAACGCGCCGCCGGAGTCGACGAGGTAGATGCACGGCAGGCGGTTGTCGAGCGCGATCTCCTGCGCGCGCAGGTGCTTCTTGACGGTCATCGGGAAGTACGTGCCGCCCTTGACCGTCGCGTCGTTGGCCACGATCACGACCTCGCGCCCGCAGACGCGGCCAACCCCGGCGACCAGGCCGGCACCCGGAGCCGCTCCGTCATACAGGCCGTGCGCAGCGAGCGGCGACAGCTCGAGGAACGGCGAGCCGCGGTCCAGCAGCCGCGCGACGCGCTCGCGCGCCAGCAGCTTGCCGCGCGAGACGTGACGCTGCGCGGCGCGCTCTCCCCCGCCCTCGCGGACACGGCGCAACTGCGCGTTGAGATCCGCGACGAGCTCGCGGTGGGCCGCCTCGTTGGCGGTGAACGTCGCGTCGTCTTGCCGCGCCCGGCTTTGCAGCACGGCGCTCATGCGGCCGTCCTCAGCGCGACGAGCAGCTGCCCGCGCGCGACACGGTCGCCGGCGGCGACCGCGATCTGCTCGACGATCCCGTGCTCGGGGGCGATGACCTGCAGCTCGATCTTCATCGACTCGAGCACGACGAGCACGTCGCCCTGGCTGACGCTGTCGCCGGCCTTGACGCCGACGTGCAGCACGCTGCCGGGCATCGGCGCCTCGAGCGCGCCGGTCGCTTCGCCGGCGCCGTCGCGCAGACGCGGCGCCTCCTCGCCAAATCCCCACGCGCGCCCGGCGATGCCGACGCGCGTGACGTCGCCGTCGCGAGCGTGCATCCACGTGCGGCGCTCGCCGTCGAGCACGACGACAAGCTCCTCGTCTTCAGCGAGGACGGCACGCGCCTGCTGTTCGGTGCCGCCCCCAGCGCGCACGCGCGGGGGTGGGTGG
>JALZJA010000253.1 GCA_030860005.1 Actinomycetota bacterium | reverse complement strand
CCTTCTCGCCGAGCCAGCGCCCGAACTGCGCGATCGAGATGACGTGGTTTCCGTGGTTGCGAAACGGCGGCGGCGTCGGCACGAGCGGAATCGCGCGCTTCGGCGTCATGAAGTAGACCGAGTCCTTCGGAACCGTCCCGTAGGTGGGCCACTCCTCCTCGGAGAGGTCGGGGAAGAGGGCGCGCATCGCGGACGGATCGAGCATCGCGCCCGACATCAGGTGCGAGCCGGGCCCCTTGCCCTTCTCGACGAGCGCGACCGGGACCTCGCCGAGGCGCTCCATGAGCTGCTCGTCCTCCGAGACGAGCTGCATCAGCCGGATCGCGCACGCGAGCCCCGCCGGGCCGCCGCCGACGATCACGACGCCGACCTCGATCCGCTCGTCCTCGGGGTCCGAGGGCGCGGTGACGAACTCCCTGCCCGACTCGACGTTCGGCAGGAACTCAGCTGGTGCCGTCGCCATCGCCCGCTAGCCGCCCTTCCTGGCCTTCACGGCCTCGGTGAGCTTGGGCAGGATCTTGTTCAGGTCGCCGACGATGCCGAGGTCGGAGTACTCGAAGATCGGAGCGTTCGCGTCCTTGTTAATCGCGACGATGTTCTCCGAGGACTGGAAGCCGACCTTGTGCTGGATCGCGCCGGAGATGCCGGCTGCGATGTAGAGCTTGGGCGACACGGTCTTGCCGGTCTGACCGATCTGCGTCGAGTACGGGTACCAGCCGGCGTCGACAACCGCGCGCGTTGCTGCGACGGCGCCGCCGAGCGCCTCCGCCAGCGCCTCGCACAGCTCAAAGCCCTCCGGCTTGCCCAGGCCGCGGCCGCCCGCCACGAGGTAGTCGGCGCCCTCGATGTCGATGTCCGCGCCGCGAGCCTCGCCACGCGTCACCATCGTCGCCTTCGTCGAGAACGGCGACAGCTCGACCTCGACGTCCTCGACATCGGCGGTGCCGTCGCTCGGCGCCGCGGACTCGAAGGCGTTCAGGCGGCCGATGATGATCCCCCGGTCCTTGTAGGACGACGTCGAGATCGACGAGTCTCCATGGATCGGACGCTCGGCGGTGAGCTTGCCGTCGACGGCATTGACCTTCGTGACCTCCATCGTCACGCCCGCGTTCAGCCGCGCGGCGAGGCCGGCGCCGATCTCGAAGCCGAGCAGGCCACCGCCGAACAGCGCGTAGTCGTGGCCGCCCGAGTCCATGACCTTGGCCATGACGTCGACGACGGGCTGGGCCAGTCCCTCGGGCACGTCCTTGGCGCGGAAGACCTTCGTCACACCGTAGTTGCCAAGCGACGCCGCCAGCTCGTCTGAGACGTCGCCGACGACGACGGCGTGGGCCTCGCAGCCGAGCTGCGCGGCCTGGCGGACGGCCTCGGAGACACCGCCCAGCGAGTTCTTGTTGTACGCGCCCTCGTAATGCAGGGCGTAGGCCAGGATCCCGCTCACGACAACAGCTTCCTTTCATCCAGCCAGGCGATGATCTTCTCGACGGTCTCGGTGGTGTCCTCGTCTTCGATGATCTCGCCGGCGGCCTTCTGGGCCGGGGCCTTGAAGTCTCCGCACGTGACCTTCGAGCCCTCCTCGCCGACGCTCGAGGCGTCGATGCCGACGTCGCCGATGGCGAGGGCGTCCAGCGGCTTCTTCTTGGCGCCCATGATCGCCTTCAGCGACGGGTAGCGAGGCTCGTTGATCGCGTCGCCGACGGAGATCACGGCCGGAAGCTCGATGTCGACGGTGTCGTAGCCGTACTCGGCCTGGCGCTCGCAGCGCAGCTTGCCCGCGGTGACGTCCATCTTGATGACCTGCGTCAGCGAGGGCATCTGCAGGTGGTCGGCCACGATCGCGCCGATCGTGTAGCACTCGCCGTCGTCGGACTGCTGGCCGAGCAGCACGAGGTCGGGATTCTCGTCCTCGAGCACCTTGGCCAGCGCATAGCCCGTCGCGCACACGTCGGAGTTGGCCAAGGCCTCGTCGCTCAGATGCACCGAGCGGTCGGCGCCGAGCGACACCGCCTTGTGCAGGGCGCGCACGGCGCTGTCGGGGCCCATCGTCACGGCCACGACCTCGTCGACCTCCAGCGCACCGCCTTCCTTGAGCTGCATGGCCGCCTCGATGGCGTGGGTGTCGAACGGGTTCAGGTTCTTCTCGCCGCTGCGATCCAGCCGTTTCGTGGCGGTGTCGATCTGCTTCTCGACGGCGGCGTCGGGTACCTCTTTCACGAGGACACAGATTTTCAAGGGTTCTCCTTAACGTTTCGCTGCTGCAGGAGGCGGGTGGACCGTCTCGCGAGGCCTCTGTCGGAGGCTTGCCAAGTGTATCT
>JALZJA010000241.1 GCA_030860005.1 Actinomycetota bacterium | reverse complement strand
GGCGAAGGCCACGACCGCGCACGTGCGCAGCCTCGCGCCGCAGCGTCGGTGAGTCGCGGCCATCGACGACAACAACACGCCGCGCGACGATAGTCGCGCCCGCGCGCGAGCCATCAGGAGAAACATGCGGGTCCTAGGGGCCAGGCGAGGAAGCCGCCTGCGCTCCCCAGCCATCAAACGCGCACGGCCCCTGCTCGGCGCCGGCAGCGACCATCCACTCGGTCCACGCGTTCACGAGATCAAGCGACACGGGCGTCGGCTGCGTCATGCCGACCACGAGCCACGGGATACTCTCGTCGATGCCCGCGCGACGCTCGAACGCCTGCACCTGGTAGTCGGTCTGCTGGCGCAGGAAGGCGACGAGATCGCGCGCCTCGGCCTCGCCCGGGGCGAGGTAGAAGAACTCGAGGCGCACCGGCGCGTCATCGTCGATCCCCTGTCGCCTCAGCCCCGCCAGCATCTCGGGGTTCCTCTGCAGCTGCAGATCGAGGATCTGCACGAACCACTCAGGATCGTCCGCCATCGGCGCGGAGCCTAGTGGGTCGCCCAGGAACGTTGTGCGTGAAACCCCGGGATGCCGGCGCCGCCAGGCAAGGACGCAGGATCGAACGTGTGGCGGTGCCACATCGAGATCCGAGGACGCCGCCCTGGCGGTGATCGGCGCCCGAGGTTTCGGGTGCAACGTTTGTGGGTGGCCCACTAGTGCCTCACCCGACGCGCCGGTGGCTGCGCCCGAGCGGGCGCGTGCGGCGGCGAGATCGCCTCGATGGCTCAGCGCGGAGCATCGCCGCCGCGATGACCACGTAGACGCCTGCGAAGCAGGCGAACAGGGTGGCGTCGCCGGCGAGCGCCGAGCCTGCCCCGTACCCGGCGAAGACGGCGAGCACCAGCAGCTCGGTGGCGAGGCCGGCCAACGAGGTGACCGTCGAGCGCGCCGGGCCCCTGATCGCGTCCTGCAGCCTGGTGTCGACCACGACCTGCAGAGCCTGGAAGGCGCAGAACGCCGCTGCGATCCCGACGAAGCCGGCCGGTAGGCCGCTGAGCGCGCCGAGGGCGAGGCCTGTCGCGGCGGCGGCGAGCAGGCCGGCGAGCGCGCGTCGCGACAGCCGGCTGGCGGGTCCGCCCAGGAGTCCGCCCGCGGCGACCCCGATGTAGACGAGCAGGAAGAGCAGCGGCACGGTCTCGTCGGCGACGCCTGTGTCGGTTGCGAGCAGCGGCAGGTACTCGTCGAGCGCGCCCCAGATCGCCGTGACGGCCGGCACGAGCGCCAGCGCGCCGCGCAGGGCCGGCCCCGACCGGACCTCGGCCACGCCCGCCTTCAGGACGGCGGCGTAGGCGCGCAAGCCCGACACGCCATCTGAGACGACGGCCGCGCGGTGCTCCGGGAACGTCGCTGCGATCGCCGCGCCGGCCAGACAGGCGAGCACGCTCGCAACGCCGACGGCCGTGTAGCCGCCTGCCGCGAACACCGGGGCTGCCAGCCCGATCGCCAGCGTGGCGGCCACCGTGCCGATCGCCGTCGCGCGGCCGATGACGTGCGGGTAGCGAGCAGCGGCGCCCACCCGGTCGAGCTCCTCGTAGACGAGCGCCTCCAGGGCGCCGGACTGGAGCGCGCCCGCGACGCCCCAGAGCGCGAAGCCAACCGCGAACGCGGGATACGACGGCGCGATGATCCACAGCGCGTACCCGGCGGCCTGAAGCAGCGGTCCCGCCACGAGCAGCAGTCGCCGCGACGTGGCGTCTGCCCAGACACCCGACGGGATCTCCAGGATGAAGCTCGTGACCGACCAGATCGCGAGCAGCGACGAGATCTGCGCCGTGGACAGGCCGGCCTGCGCGAACAGCAGCGCATAGACCGGATAGAGCAACACGAAGTCGCCGCAGAACGCGTACGCGTACAGCCTGGCGGCGAGGCGCGCCTCCGCGCGGTCAGCGCGGTAACGGAGTTCAGATCAACGCTGGCGGTGGCGCATGGCGCGCATTGTACCGGGCCGTCGACGGGCACCCGCGCCGCACCCGCTTGCCTCGCTGCTGCAGTTCTTCAACCGACGCGACCGCGATCCCAGCCCGCCGCGACCCGCCGCAGCGGCAGCGCCGGCACCCGCGCCCCCCGCAGCGCCGCCATCGCCGCGGCGTAGCCGGGCACGCCGTGAACCGCGCCTCCCGGAAACGTCGAGGCGCTGCCGATGTAGAGCCCGCGGACCGGCGTGCTGTAGGGGGTCAGCGACGGCAGCGGCCGGAAGATGAGCTGGTCGAGGTCGTAGCTGCCGCCGCCGACGTCGCCGCCGACGAGGTTCGCATTGCGGCGCTCGAGGTCCTGTGGAGCCATGAGGTGGCGCGCCAGGATCAGGTCGCGGAAGCCGGGCGCGAAACGCTCGATCTGGCGCTCGACGCTGTCGGCGAACGACTCGCGCTCGGCGTTCCAATCGACGCCCGGCGGCGTATGCGTGTACGCCCACGCGGTGTGCTTGCCGGCCGGTGCCCGCGTGGGGTCGGCGATCGTCTGCTGGCCGGAGAGCAGGAACGGATGCTCCGGCAGGCGCCCGTGCGCGACCTCGCCCAGCGCGACGCGCAATTCTCTGGCCGGGCCGCCGACGTGGACGGTGCCGGCCAGCCGCGCGTCCGCGCTCTCCCACGGGATCGGTCCGTCGAGCGCCCAGTCGAGCTTGAACGTCTGCGGCCCGTAGCGAAAGCGCATCGCCTTGCGCGTGTAACGGTCGCCGAGCGCGTCGCCGGCCAGCGCCAGCAGCCCGTGTGGGGTCGTCGACGCGATAACGAGCTTCGTCGCGAGCAGGTCGCCGCCCTCGATCTCGACGCCGACCACCCGGCCGCGGCGCGTGAGCACGCGCTGCGCACGCGCCACGACCTGGGTCTGGCCGCCCAGCTCGCGCAGGTGGCCGGCGAGCGCATCGGTGACGCGGCCGGCGCCGCCTTCGGGGCTCGGCCAGCCGACCGTGTGGCCGAGCAGGTTGAGGTACATGCCCGAGATCGCGCTGCCGGCGGCGTCGATCGGCGCGTCCCCGTGCAGTGCCGCTCCGTACAGCCACGCCTCGCCCTCGCCGTGGAAGCACTCGCCGGCGAGCGTCTTGGCCGACATCAGCAGCAGACGCACGAACTCGAGCATGCCGTCGTACTTCAGTCCGGCGGCGAGCTTGGCCGGCCCGCCGACGGGGGGGAAGCCGGCCAGCATCGTCTCGCGCACCGCTTCGAAGTTGCGCAGGTAGGGATCGACGAGCGCCTCCCAGCGCTGGCCGTCGCCGTCGCCCAGCGCGTCGAGGCTCGCGACGGTGCGCGCGAGGTCCTGCGACAGCACGGCGGCCTTGCCTCCGGACAGCGGGTGGACCATCGCGAGCTCGGGCTCGATCCAGTGCAGCCCGTAACGTGCCAGCGGCATCTCGGCCAGCACCGGCGAGGCTGCGGCGGCCGGATGGACCGCCGAGAAGACGTCGTGATGGAAGCCCGGCAGCGTCAGCTCCGCCGTCGCCACCGAGCCGCCCAGCGTCGGGTTGGCCTCGAGCACGAGCACGGAGCGCCCCGCCCGCGCGAGCGTGATCGCCGCGACGAGCCCGTTCGGGCCAGAGCCGATCACGACGGCGTCGGGGCGTGCGTTCATCGCGGAGCCGTGCGCAGCGCGATCTGGTGCAACATGCTCGACTGGGGGTGCTCGTCGCCCCAGAAGGACTGCTGTGCGTGGCGTCCCGCCCGGCGGTAG
The DNA here is from genome assembly GCA_030860005.1 of Actinomycetota bacterium. Taxonomy (GTDB): domain Bacteria; phylum Actinomycetota; class Thermoleophilia; order Solirubrobacterales; family Solirubrobacteraceae; genus CADCVQ01. The sequence continues at coordinate 1,095 of JALZJA010000241.1, read as the reverse complement.
GCGGACTCGAGCGTGATCGGCATGTCATCCCAGCTCCCGGCGGCGCGCAGGTAGGCCTGGCCGTCCTGCTCGAACAGCAGCAGGCGGTTGCACCCGCGGCCCATGAAGTGGCCCTCGTGTGTCGTCAGCTCGATCGCCAGCCGCGGCGTGCAGCCAGGCGGAAACGGCGGCGGCTGGTCACGGCCGGCGCGCACCATCAACTCGTTGAGCTCGTCGGCGTACGGGCCGATCGGATCGGCGTCGTCGAGCCCCACCACACGCGTCGCGGTGACGTAGCCGCGCAGGAACGTCGGCGTGCGCGGCGTCAGCGCCATCATGATCTCGATCTCGAACGTCTGGCCGGGCAGCCCGCCCGAGCGCACCGCCGTGAAGCGCCCGAGGTTGCTGGCGTAGTCGGGCCAGGTCCAGGGTCGCAGGAGTGCGGCGATGACGCGGTCCGCCGACGCCACGGGCACGGGATCGTACGTGTGCCAGACCTGCTCTCCGAGCTCGTTGCGCGGCGGCGTCGGCTCGCCGGGCTTCGCGTGACCCAGCCGGAACTCGGCGCGGTAGGACACGCGGTCGGCCTCGTCCTCGAACGCGATCGCGTGCCCACGGCGCTCGTCGTCGAGGTAGGCCTCTGCGAACCAACGCCCGAACAGCCGCGCGGCTCCGCGGAGGAGCTGCTCGCCATCGAGCGTCCCGCGCGAGGATTGAACCGAATCGACGATGCGCTCCTTGAAGAAGGCGCGATGGAACGGGACGACGGCGTGGGCGTGCAGGCGACGGTGGTCGTTGCGGTGCCAGCGCGTCGTGAGGATCGTCCACGCGATCCGCAGATCCTCGACCTCGCGCAGCTCCGGCGTGCGGGCGTAGTAGGCGGCGTTGAGAAAGTCGGTGACCCAGCCGGCGGCGTCCGTCGAGCTGATCGTCGTGCCGCTCATCCGCATGAGCCACATCGCCGGCGAGCGCCACGTGCGGCGTGCGATGACCGCAGCGCCGAGGGCGCCGACCGTCGTGCCCGCGCCCTGCGCGACGCGCTTTACCTCCATCGTCGGTTCGGTCGCTCGCAGCGCATCCCGACGCAGGCTACGCCAGCGCGCCCAGATGAGCGTG
>JALZJA010000239.1 GCA_030860005.1 Actinomycetota bacterium | reverse complement strand
TACTTGATCTGGTCGTACACGCTGAACAGCGGGAGGTACATGGAGATGACGATGAACCCGACGATGCCGCCGACGAGGACGATCATCACCGGCTCGAGGATCGAGGTCAGCGCCTTGACCGATGCCGCGACCTGGTCCTCGTAGAAGTCGCCGATCTTCGTGAGCATCGTGGTCAGCGCGCCGGTCTCCTCGCCGACCTTGACCATGTGACCGACCATCGACGGGAAGACCGGGGAGTCCATCAGCGGCTGCGCGATCGTGCCGCCGGCCTTGACGCTGGCGGTGACCTTCGTCATCGCCTCCTCGACGACGACGTTGCCCGCGGTCTGGCTCGTGATGTCGATCGCCTGCAGCAACGGCACGCCGGCGCCCATCAGGGCGGAGAAGGTTCGCGACCAGCGCGCGAGCGCCACCTTCTGGAAGATGTCGCCGATCTTGAACGGGATCCGCAGCAGGAACCGCTGCCAGATCGAGCGGCCCCTGGGAGTCTTCTTCCACTTGATGAAGCCCACGACGAGCAGGACGGTGCCGGCGATGAGGAAATACCACTGGCCCGTGACCACGTTCGAGATCGCCATGACGAAGCTCGTCATGGCCGGCAGCTTGGCGTCGCCGAGCTCCTCGAAGACGCCGGCGAAGACCGGCACGATGAAGGCGACCATGCCGAGCATGACGATCATCGCGAAGGTCAGGATGACGGTCGGGTAGGCCATCGCCGACTTGACCTGGCGGCGCAGCGAATCCTCTTTCTCGAGCTGGTCTGCGATGCGCAGCAGCGAGTCCTCGAGGACGCCGCCCAGCTCCCCCGCGCGCGTCATGGCGACGTAGAGCGGGTTGAAGGTCTTGGGGTGGCGCTCGAGCGCATCCGACAGCGGCAGGCCGGCCTCGACGTCCTTGCGCACGAGCACGAGCTGCTCGGCGAGCTTCTTGCTCTCGGTCTGCGCCTCGAGGACGTAGAGCGCACGCAGGATCGTCATGCCGCTGGAGACCATCGTCGCGAGCTGGCGGCTCATGATCGACAGGTCGCCGAGCTTGACGCGGTTCATCCACGGCAGCTCGATCTCCTTGGATGACCGCTTGTCGGCGATGTCCAGGACGATCAGGCCCTTGGCCTTGAGCTGATCGGCGACCGACTGCTTGGATTCGGCTTCGACCTCACCCTTGGCCTGCTGGCCCATGAGGTCGATCGCCCTGAAGACGTAGGTGCTCATGCCGTGGTGAAGGAGCCCGCGCCGAGCAGGCGGCGCAGCTCCTCCGGTGTCGTGGAGCGGGCCTCGGCGAGCTTCGCCGTGATCTTGCCGGCGCGCACGAGCGTCGCGAGCGCCGCGTCCATCGTCTGCATGCCGAGGTTGCCGCCGGTCTGAAGCGACGAGTAGATCTGGTGGGTCTTGCCCTCGCGAATGAGGTTGCGGATCGCCGGCGTGGCGAGCAGCACCTCACAGGCGGCGACACGTCCCGCGCCGTCGGCGGTCGGCAGCAGCGTCTGGGTCACGATGCCCTGCAGCGCGACGGACAGCTGGACGCGGACCTGCTGCTGCTGCTCGGCCGGGAACACGTCGATGATGCGGTCGATCGTCTGCGGCGTGTCCTGGGTGTGCAGCGTGGCGAAGACGAGGTGCCCGGTCTCAGCGGCGGTCAGCGCGGTGTGAATCGTCTCCAGGTCGCGCATCTCGCCGACGAGGATCACGTCGGGGTCCTGGCGTAGCGCGGCCTTCAGGCCCAGGCCGAAGGACTGTGCGTCCGAGCCGATCTCGCGCTGGTTGACGATGCACTTCTTGTGGCCGTGAAGAAACTCGATCGGGTCCTCGATGGTCATGATGTGCTCTTCGCGCGTCTCGTTTATCTCGTCGACGACGGCGGCGAGCGACGTCGACTTGCCCGAGCCCGTCGGGCCCGTCACGAGCACGAAGCCGCGCGGCTTGCGCGCCAGCTCGTGCATGACCGCCGGCAGTCCGAGCTCTTCGACCGTCTTGATCGAGGTCGGGATGAGGCGGAAGGCCGCTCCGATCGCAGCGCGCTGGTAGTAGGCGTTGACGCGGAAGCGGGCACGTGCGGGGATCGAGTAGGCGAAGTCGATCTGCCATTCGGTCTCCAGCCGCTGGCGCTGGTCGTTCGTGAGGATCGAGTAGACGATCTCGCGCGTCTGCTCGGTCGTCAGGACGGGATAGTCCTCGAGCGGCAGGAGGCGGCCTCGGACGCGCACGGTCGGATGCGCTCCGGCAGTGAGGTGGAGGTCCGAGGCGTTGCGCTCGATGACCTCAAGGAGCAGCTCTGCGAAATCAAGGTCCATACGCCGCCCCTATCGACCACGTACTCGGGGCCCGCCCGGCTTATGGGAGGGAAATGGACGACCGTATGATCACCTCTCCATATGGCTGACCCGCACCCGCGCACGCGTCCTGAGGAGTCCGGCGAGCGCAGGCCGTGGCGGGTCGAGGGCGAGCGCGAGCCCGCCG
>JALZJA010000218.1 GCA_030860005.1 Actinomycetota bacterium | reverse complement strand
ACGACGATCGCGCCGGCGTCGTGCGCGCGCGCGACGATCTCGGCGACGGGCGCGATCGTTCCCGCCGCGTTGGAGATATGCGTCGTGGCGACGAGCTTGACGTCGCCCTTGGCCAGCACCGCGTCGAGCGCATCGAGGTCGAGGACGGCGTCGTCGTCGACGCCGACCATCTCGAATGTCGCTCCGGTCGTCTCGCAGAGCACGTGCCAGGGCACGAAGTTCGAGTGGTGCTCGAGCTCGGTCACGACGACCCGGTCGCCGGGGCCGACGTTCGCGCGCCCCCACGAGTACGCGACGAGGTTGATCGCCTCGGTCGCGTTCTTGCAGAAGATCGTCGTGATGGCGGGCCAGTTCAGGAACGCCGCGATGCGGTCGCGGGCTCCCTCGAACAGCTCCGTGGCCTCGGAGGCGAGGGCGTAGACGCTGCGGTGCACCGTGCCGCGGTGGTGCTCGTAGTAGTCGTCCATCGCGGCGAGGACCGGCCGCGGCGTCTGCGCCGTCGCGGCGGAGTCGAGGTACACGACGCCCTCGCGGCCCAACGACGGGAACCCGCCGGCGAGCGGCGTGTCCGCGACCGTCGTCACGACACCGGCACCGCGAATTCCTCGCGGATCTGAGCGTAGCCCTCCGCCTCCAGGCGATCGACGAGCTCCGGCCCACCCTCGGTGGCGATCCGGCCGTCGAACATGATCGACACCCGGGTCGGCGTGACCATGTGCAGGATGCGCTGGTAGTGGGTGATGATCAGCACGCCCATGTCGGCGCCCACGGCGACGGTGTTGACGCCGTTGGCCACGACGCTGAGCGCGTCGATGTCCAGGCCGGAGTCGGTCTCGTCGAGGATCGCGAGCTTCGGCTTCTGGAGCGCGAGCTGCAGGATCTCCATGCGCTTCTTCTCGCCGCCGGAGAAGCCCTCGTTGAGGTAGCGCGAGGAGAACTCCTTCGGGACGCTCGTGAGCTTCATCGCCTCCTCGACGGTCTTGCGGAACTCCTTCAGCGAGATGTCCTCCTCGCCGCGCGCCTGGCGGTGGGCGTTGATGACCATCCGCAGGTACTTCGTGACGGTCACGCCGGGGATGGCGACGGGGTACTGGAAGGCCATGAACAGGCCCATGCGGGCCCGCTCGTCGGTGGCAGCCTCGGTGATGTCCTCGCCGCCGAAGAGGATCTGCCCGTCGGTGACCTCGAGGTTGGGGTGGCCCATGACCGCGTTGGCGAGCGTCGACTTGCCGGATCCGTTCGGGCCCATGAGGGCGTGGATCTCGCCGGGGGTGACGGTCAAGTTGACGCCCTTGAGGATCTGCTTGTCCTCGGCTTGGACGTGAAGGTTGCGGATTTCGAGCTCGGGCATGGTCTCCTTGGCTTGTCTTGAAGGTCAGGCCGCCGTCGGCGCGGGCTCGCGCACCGGCGGGGTGGGTCGGGGTTGGCGCACCTGGAAGTCACGCTGGCGGAACTCGACGAGCTCGGCGAGCGTCGTGTCGGCGAGCGTCTTGAGAACGCCCACCTGCACGCGCGTCCACAGCAGCTTCGTGGCGCAGCCGCGGCCCTCGTCGTCGTGGTGTGAGCACAGCACGCGGCCATCGGCATCCTCGCGGTCGTCGACGAAGCACTCCATCGGCGCGACCGAGCCCTCGAGCGCGAGCACGACCTCGTCCATCGTGATGCTTCCGGGCGCACGCGCGAGGTGGTAGCCGCCGTACGCGCCCCGGGTGCTCTCGACGAGCTCTGCGCGCTTGAGGAGCGCGACGATCCGCTCGAGGTAGGCGAGCGGGAGGTTCTCTGCGTCGGCGATCGCCTTCAGCGAGACCGGTTGACCGCTCTCCTGGCAACCAAGCTCGACGAGCAGGCGCACGCCGTACTCCGCCTTCGTCGTGAAGAACATGGCCGCTAATCCTACCACCGCGGTCGGAATGGCACTATGGCCCGACAGCGCGCATGCGCGCCACGATCAGCGCTCTGGTTCGTGTACCGCGGACGTCAGAACCGCCGCACGCTGACCCGCACGACGCCATCGCGCCGCGACCACGCGAAGATCGCGTAGCGACCGCCGGTGCGCAGGTCGCGGTTGGTCGAGTTCGTGTGGAAGACGTCGGGCGGCGGGCCCGCGGGTGCGGGCGTGCGGCGCAAGGCACCGCCCCTGCGCGCCAGGGCGGTACCGATGCGCTTGCTCGACACCCACAGTGCGAGCGCCCGGCCTCGGCTGAGCGGCAGCACGACCGGCTCTCCTGCGCGCTCGCTCGTAAGCCTGCGCACCTTGCCGACGGTTCCGTTCGCGCGGAATCTCACCGCGTGGACGGGCCACAGCGTAGAGAACGGCGACCGCTTCGTCTTGACCTCGAACACGAGCAAGCCACCGCCCGCCGAGGTGAGGGCGGCGCTTGGCGCGAGTGCCCGCCGCGGAGTTACGAGCGTGGGCCCGAAGGCCGTGCCGGGGACGCCGCCGGCGGACAGCGCAGCCACTGTCGGAGGTCCCGTGCAGCTCGACTCGCCGCAACCGTCCGCGCGCGTGAAGGCGACGAGCGCGCTTCCGCCCGGGCCGACCGCGACGCGCGTCTCGGTCGGTCGCGGGTCGCTGTCCACCGCCACCGGCGTGGCGAACGC
>JALZJA010000209.1 GCA_030860005.1 Actinomycetota bacterium | reverse complement strand
TGCGCGCAGCGTTCATGTCCATCGAGGAGGCCTGTGTGACCTACTTGGAGGGTATGACGCTTGCTTCGCAGAACGCTGAACTTGGGGATCCTGGCGCATGTAGACGCCGGTAAGACAACTCTCACCGAGCGGCTCCTCTACGCCGCGGGCGTCATCGACGAGATCGGGAGCGTCGACAAAGGAACGACGCAGACCGACACCCTCGAGCTCGAGCGGGAGCGTGGGATCACGATCCGCTCGGCCGTCGTCTCGTTCTCGATCGACGACGTCACCGTCAACCTGATCGACACGCCCGGCCACCCCGACTTCATCGCCGAGGTGGAGCGCGTGTTGGCCGTGCTCGATGGGGCGGTGCTTGTCGTCTCCGCCGTCGAAGGCGTCCAGCCGCAGACGCGGATCCTGATGCGCGCCCTCCGGCGGCTGGAGATCCCGACGCTCATATTCGTGAACAAGATCGATCGCGTCGGCGCCGACTGCGAGCGCGTGCTGGCCGAGATCCAGAAGAAGCTGACACCGGCGAGGGTCGCGATGACGACGGCAAGCAGCGAAGGCAGCCGTGCGGCCTATGTCAGGCCGCGTGTGGACGGCGACGCCGACTTCAGGTCGCGAGTGGTCGACATGCTCGCGGAGAACGACGAATCGCTGCTCTCGGCGTACGTCGACGACGAGGCGGCCGTTTCGTCACGGCGTCTGCGCGACGCGCTCGCGGCGCAGACGGCGGGGGCGCACGTGCACCCGGCCTACTGTGGCTCGGCGCTCACCGGCGCGGGCGTCGAGACGCTCACCGCCGGCATCGCAGAGCTGCTGCCGGCTCGCGTCGGCGACGCCGACGGCCCGGCCTCCGGACTCGTGTTCAAGATCGAGCGCGGTCCTGCCGGCGACCGAATCGCCTACGTCCGCATCTTCTCTGGCACCGTCGGCACCCGCGACCGCGTCCACTTCGGCCCCGGCGGCGAGGGAAAGGTGACGGCGATCAGAGTGTTCGATGACGGCGCCGACGTGCAGCGCCGATTGGTCTCCGCCGGCGAGATCGGCAAGCTCTGGGGCCTCGCCGAGATTCAGATCGGCGACAGCATCGGCGACCAACCGGTTCGAGCGATGACGCACGAGTTCCCGCCTCCGACGCTCGAGGCGGTCGCCGAGCCGGTCGCCCCCGACGATCGGCAGCGGCTTCGGGTCGCGCTCGCCGAGCTCGCCGAGCAGGACCCGCTGATCAACGTGCGCCAGGACGACGAGCGCCACGAGATCTCCGTCTCGCTCTACGGCGAGGTGCAGAAGGAGGTGATCCAGGCCACGCTCGCGCGCGAGTACGGCGTTGATGTCGAGTTCCGCGAGACGACCACCATTCACATCGAGCGTCTCACCGGCAGCGGCGAGGCTGTCGAGCTCCTCCGCGCGAAGACGAAGACGAACGTCACCGGGAAGAGCTCGCCCATGAGCTCGAACCCGTTTCCCGCGACCCTTGGGCTGCGCGTCGAGCCCTCTGCAGCCGGCTCGGGGATCGAGTTCCGGCTCGACGTCGACGTTCGCCTGGTGCCGATCTACATCTATAAGCGTGTCGACCTCTTCGTCGACCACATGGCCCAGTACGTCCGCGAGACCTTGCAGGAAGGTCTCTACGGATGGCAGGTCACCGACTGCGCCGTGACGATGACCGACTGTGGCTACCGGGCCCCGGGCACTACGGCGGGCGACTTCCGAAAACTGACGCCGCTCGTCCTCATGCAGGCGCTCGAGCAGGCCGGGACGGTCGTCTGCCAGCCGACCGTGCGCATCCTCCTCGAGATCCCGACGGACACAGTCGGCGCTGTCATGGCCGCCCTGGCGCGGCTCGGTGCCGCTGTCGAGACGACGTCACTGAATGGCGAGCTAGCGGTCATCGTGACCGTCGTGCCCTCCGTGCGGATGCGTGACCTGCGGCGGCAACTGCCCGGGCTCACACACGGTGAGGGCGTGCTCGAGTCGAGCTTCGAGGGCTACGAGCCAGTGGTCGGCGAGCCGCCGACGCGGCGGCGGACGACGCCGAACCCGCTCAGCCGGGACGAGTACATCGCACACGTCGCCGGCCGGGCGGTCGCTGGCGACGGGACGAGCGGAGAGAGGGTTCCCTGATGGCGAGGATGCACGTCGACGAGCTGGAGATCGACGAGGCGCTCGTGCGTCGGCTTCTCGCAGAGCAGTTTC
>JALZJA010000190.1 GCA_030860005.1 Actinomycetota bacterium | reverse complement strand
CGCTCGCATCGCCCGTCGCCAGGCCGCGCGCGTCATCTCCCGCATCAAGATCCTCAGCGATCTGGACATCTCCGAGCGACGGCTGCCCCAGGACGGCCGGACGAGCCTCACGCTCGCGGGCCGCCGCATCGACATCCGCGTCACGATCGTGCCGCTCGTCGCGGGGGAGTCGGCTGTGCTGCGCGTGCTCGATCCCGGCGACGGCCCGCTGTCGCTCGGCGACCTCGGCATGGACGACATCGATCGCGCCGAGGTCGAGCTTGCGCTCGCGAGCTCGCACGGCGCGATCCTCGCCACCGGTCCCACCGGCTCGGGCAAGTCGACCTCGCTGTATGCGGCCGTCGCCGTCGTCGCGTCGCCCGAGAAGACCCTGATGACGATCGAGGACCCGGTCGAGTACCGGCTGACCGGGGTCAAGCAGATGCAGGTCCACGAGCGCGCAGGCCTGACCTTCTCGACCGGTTTGCGCGCGATCGTGCGCGCGGACCCGGACATCATCATGGTCGGCGAGATGCGCGACCGCGAAAGCGCCCGGATCGCCATCGAGGCGGCGCTCACCGGCCACCTCGTGCTGTCGACGCTGCACACGAACAACGCGCCGGCGGCGCCCGCGCGGCTCGTCGACATGGGCGTCGAGCCCTACCTCGTGGCGTCGGCGATCGACTGCGTGGTCGCGCAGCGCCTCGCCCGGCGCCTGTGCAAGAGCTGCCGGCGGGCGGTGGAGGTCGACGGCGTCGAGGTCGGCCTGCGTCCCGGCGTGAAGGCCGCGATCTACGAGGCGGGCTGCTGCGCGCGCTGTCGCCAGCAGGGATATCGCGGCCGCCTCGGCCTGTTCGAGGTGATGACGGTCAGCGAGGAGATCCGCTCGCTGATCGTGCAGCGCGCGCCCGCGGGTGACATCGGGCGCCTGGCGATCTCGGAGGGCATGCGTACGCTGCGCGAGGACGGCCTGTCGAAGGTCCGCGCCGGCGAGACCTCGCTGGCCGAGGTCGCGCGCGTCACGGGGTGAGCGCAGGGGTGCCGGAGCCGGCCATGTGGCCGGCGCAGGCGGGCCCCGAGGGTTCTCGGTCGGACGGTAGGGTCCGCGCCGGTGCCAGCCGACTTCCTTCCGCTTCCCGAGCGTCCCCCGAAGCCGCGCGAGACGGGGCTGACGCACGTCATCGACAGCGGATTGACGGCGGCCGAGGTCGGCGGTCTGCTGCGCCAGGCGGCGGCCCACATCGACACCGTCCGTCTCGGCTGGGGGTCGGCATACGTGACGACCGATCTCCACGACAAGCTCGACGCCTACCGCCTGCACGAGGTGCCGGTCATGCTCGGCGGGACGCTGACGGAGCTGGCCTGGCGCTACACGCAGATCGAGGAGCTGTGCGACTGGATCGACGAGCTCGGCATCGAGAGCGTCGAGGTGTCGAGCGGCGTCGTGCCGATTCCCGAGGCCGACAAGCTCGCGCTCATCGAGCGGCTCGCGCCGCGCTACACCGTCTACGCCGAGGTCGGCGAGAAGGACCCCGATGCCCTGATGGCTCCCTACCGCTGGGTGCAGCTCATCCGCGACGCGCTCGGCGCCGGCGCGAAGATGATCGTCTGCGAGGGCCGCGCCACCGGCAACGCGGGCCTCTACCGTCCCGACGGCGAGGCGCGCACCGGCCTGATCGACGAGATCGTGCACGAGATCGACCGCGCGAAGCTCATCTTCGAAGCGCCGCGCAAGCACCAGCAGGTGTGGCTCATCGAGCGCTACGGCGGGGACGTCAACCTCGGCAACATCCCGCCCTCGGAGGTCCTGTCGCTCGAGACGCTGCGCCTCGGGCTGCGCGCCAACACGCTCGACCGCTTCCACGGCTAGATGGTTGATTCCAAATTCGCGCACCCGCGGATGACAGGCCAGGATCGGCACCGGATCGCCACCCGCACCCTCGCCGGTACCACTGGTACCGGCTTCGGTTGCGTGCGGCGCCCGGCATCCGCCCTGACCTGCCCCCGCGAGCACGCCAATTCGGAATCAAACATCTAGAGGCCACGCGTGACCGCGGTCCTGCTCACCGGGGTCGGCAAGCGCTATGACATCGTCAACGCGTTCGCCGAGCACGCGTTCACGATCGCCGCCGATCCCAACCCGCTCGCTCCCGCGCAGTACGCCGCCGACCTGCGCGTCACGCCGCCGCGCATCGACGACCCCGGCTACATCCCGTTCCTCGCGCAGCTCGTCGCCGAGAACGACGTCGGAGCGGTCGTTCCGCTCACCGACCTCGACATCGAGGTGCTCGCGTCGGCGGGCGACAGGCTGCCGGCCTTCGTTCCCTCGGTCGAGGTCGCGCGCGCGACGTTCGATAAGTACGAGGCTCACCACCTCCTGCTCTCCCATGGGCTGCCGAGCCCGCCGACGGTGCTGGCCGGCGAGGAGCCCGAGTCCTTTCCGGTCATGGTCAAGCCGCGCCGCGGCTCGGGCGCGCGCTCGATCCATCCTGCCGCGGATCGCGCGGAGATGGAGTTCTTCATCGGCTACGTCAAGGAGCCGGTCATGGTGCAGCGACTGATGGGCGGGCCGGAGTTCTCGATCGACCTGCTGTGCGACCTCCACGGCCGCTGCCTGAACGCGATCCCGCGCACGATGATCGAGTCGCGCGGCGGCGAGTCGATCAAGGGCACCGTGATCGCAGACGAGGAGCTGATCGAGCTCGGCCGCGCGGTCGCCGAGGCGATCGGCGTGCGTGGACCGTGCACGGTGCAGGCCTTCCGCGACCCCGTGATCGGCCTGGGCATCACCGACGTCAACACGCGCTTCGGCGGCGCCTTTCCCGCGCCGATGTACGCCGCCCGCCGCGGTCGCACCTACCCCGAGCTCATCGTTCGCATGGCGCGTGGCGAGCAGATCGAGCCGCACGTCGGCGACTTCGCCCACGGGCACACGTTCACGCGCTACTTCTGGCAGCTCGAGCTCGACGAGAAGCTGCGCCCGACGGGCCGCGACATCGTGGCGGAGGGGCCGCGCGCGCCGCGGGGGTAGCGCGCATCCGAGCGCGCGCCTCGCGCGTAGTACCTCTCGTGCGCCGGCTCCTGCTTGCGAACCTCGCCCTCGCGATCCTGCTCGCGGGCCACGTCGCCGATCACGCTGTTCGCCAGCCCGCCGACGAGCAGCTGTCGCTCGTCGCGAGCCTCCCGGGGCTGCTCGGAGCGCTCGCGGTCTTCGTGTCGCTGGCGCTCGTCGCGATCGGATACCGCCATGCGCCCGAGATCGCGGGCACCGTCGGCCTCCTGACGGCGCTCGGCTTCGTCGCCGTTCATCTCGCCCCGGACTGGTCGATGTTCAGCGATCCCTACGCGGACCGCGACCTCGACGCCGCGTCGTGGATTCAGATGCTGGGATCACTGGCCGGCGGCCTGCTGGTCGCGCTTCTGGCGATGAGCGAGCGTCGGGGCCGGGCCGTTCCCGAACTGCCTCGATAAAGGGAAGTGCGCCTCCGGCGAGAGGGGGTGTGATGCCGCCGCCGCGTCCCGCTCATCGTCATCGAGCTGTTCGTCAGCCGCTACGGCTAGCCGCACGGCGCCGATACGCGACGCGAATCCTGCTCGTGGCCAGGCTCGCCGACCGATCCTGCACACGCAGGAACAGCACGATGCCGATCACCAACCCCACCGCGGTGCAGATGCTCCACGCCACGCCCTGGCCGAGCTGCGTGGCGATCGGCCCGGGGCAGACGTTCGCCACGCCCCAGCCAACGCCGAACAACGCCGAGCCGACGACGTGGCGTCGTTGCGGCTGCACGGGCGCCCACGCGATCGGCTCGTGCGTGATCAGCGCATGTGTCTGCGCCCGGCGCAGGAGCCGCAGCCCCACGAACGCCGTCGTCACCGCGGCGCCGAAGAACAGCAGGAG
>JALZJA010000183.1 GCA_030860005.1 Actinomycetota bacterium | reverse complement strand
CTCAACGACGAGTGGCTCTGCCGACGAACCCGCTGATAGCGCTCGACCACCTCGCTCGTCAACGCCGACGCCTCGAACCCCTGCTCGTTCATCCACCGGCTCAGATGACCCATCAAGAACGCCTGGGTCTCGACCGACGACGGCCGATACCCCCGCTCCGCCAACCACGAGCGAAACCCTGGCGCGTACGGGCCAAGCGGTCCGACCACCCGAGCGACCGACGGCCGCTCCCTCACCACGATGTGCTCTCTCGACCGATGACCATCTCGGTCTGTAGCTCGGCCCGATCTCCGCGGTTATGAAGACCTCACACCCGGCCGACCGCGCACTTTGCGGGACCTTTCACGCCACGTCGGCATGCCATCGCACTCGGCATAAGTCACGTCATGCCGACCTCGGCATGACGTGACATTTCCGTCGAGGCCGCCCGTGGAGTCCTCTCGACGCTCCGTGACGCGGGCGGTCACCGCTTCCTGGTCAACGACGTCTCGCTCAACGATCGCGAGTTCCCACCGATCCTTGGCCATCGGCAAGTGACGGACGCGCTGCTTCTGACGCTCGCGCGGCGTCACGGCATCCGCCTGGTGACGTTCGACGCCGGCATCGCCGCGCTCGCCGAGGGTCGCGACGTGGAGCTGCTCGCCGCCTGAGCCCGCGAGCTGACCTCGCGCCGCTCGCGGTTCGGTCTGCTCCGGAACCGAAGGTACGGGGTCGGCGGGGATGAGCGCGGGTCTCGAGCCGGTACGCCCGTTGTGACCTGCGCAGGGAGCTTCTTCGACCGCCAGATGACCCAGGTCTTCGAGCAGCTCGTCGATCAGGAGCTCTTCGGCGACGCTGTTCTCCAGAGCGCTCACCGCGTCCTGCAGGATTCGCGCGTCCCGATGCGTGCAGCGACGCGAGGAGCAGCCGCACCGCGTCCGATGGCCGGCCGCCCGTGCAGATCAGCGGCGCACAGCCCGGCCGACGAGGCTCACGACTCGGCGACGTGCGAGCGCCACTCCTGGGTGCCAACCCTGACGTGGGCCGCGCGCAACAGATCAGCCGACAAGTCGGCGGCATGATCGGCTGCCGACTGCAGCGCGGCGAGCGTGAGGCGCAGGCTGCGGTTCGCTTCGTCGTAGAAGGCGACCAGCGCGTCTATGGCGTCAGCGCCGATCACGTCGGCCACCCCGAAGTCGAGCTCGTGCACCGTCAGCCGATGTGCGGCGATCGCGGTGAGGGCCGCATGGGCGTCGGGGAACGCAGGCAGGTCGATCAGCTCGAGGCTCGGCGCGAGTCGCCGGAATGCCGGCGCTGCGGCCAAGGGATCCTGCACGGCGATGAGGCAGGCGGCGTCGACCTCCTGGACGAAGGCGCTGACCGGGCCGGCGAAGAAGGCCTCGATCTGATCCTGCTCGTCACGGCCACCGACCGCGGCCTCGGTGTCTTCGAGTACGAAGGTCGGCTCAAGCCCGCGTGCGACGAGGATGCTGACGAGCCGGTCGAGCCCCGCCAGACGTTCACCGGCGAGGCGATTGCGCTGCAGATGCTCGCTCAGCGTCTCCAGCTCGCCGTGGACCTCGACCGGCACGGGCCCTCCCCCGAGCTTTCCTCCGAATCTCGCCGGTGTGAGGTCGCGGCTGACATGATCGGCGCGCGCGCGTTCGAGCGCTTCGCGCTGACCGCGCTCGAGCTCCAGGGCCGCCAGCGCTCCGGACAGGGTCAGCGCCGCGAGCACGCTCACGCTCGTGGGATCGTCAGCGCCGACGATCGGGACGCGCAGCGCGATGTGGGTGTCGGGAAGCGCGGCGCAGACGGCGGCGATGAGGCTCGACTTGCCGGCGCCGACCGGGCCGCGAACCGCTACGGACGTGCGCTGCTGCACGAGCGCGCGCGCAGCGACGGACTCAAAGGCCGGTCGTGAAGCAAGGTCGTCGAACGCGACATGGTCGTGGACGAGCTGGGCGAACTGCGAGCGCGGCTGAAAGACCCGCTGCTCGGCGAGCGCGAAGATCCGATCGGTGCTCATCAAAGCACTGGGCGATAGGCCGTGCGTGGTCGGCCGAGTCCGGAGGCGCCTTCGATTTCTTGGACGACCAGCTCGCGCTCGAGCAGATCGCCGAACAGCTGACTGAGCCGCGCGCGGCTGATCCCGAGCGACTTCTGCAGGTCGCTGTCGGAGGCGCTGGCCTGCCCGCGTTCGAGCAGCTCGGCCATCAGCATTCCATGGGGGCGGCCGATGAGCGACGCCGCGGTCTCGAGGGCCGAATGTGCGGCCAGCGCGCTCGCCGGGTCGGTCCCGTGGACGGCTGCATCCCCGAGCGCTCGCAGGGCTCGGCGCGGATTGCCCTCGGCGTTCGCGGCGACGTGTCTCAAGATCCGCGCGGGCGTCTCGGGCGAGCGCAACCTCAACACCCGCGCAAGCTCGTCGGTCGAGAGGGGAGCGAGCTCCATCACCACGTCGAAGAACGCATCGGCCGGAGGCTTGAGCGCCGTCGCACGATCCTCGCGATCGATCGCGACGACCCACAGGTGCTCAAACTGCCACAGGGTGTCGCGCAGCCGGCCGAACACCTCGTAGACGGCGGCGCCGGCGTCAGACGCGTCGACGAGGACGATCGCGCGGTCAACCGCTCCGATAGCCCGGAGATCCGCATGAAGGGCGCGCGACGCACCGGCGATCGCCACCTGGTCGGAACCGACGTTCTCACCCGGTACGGCGAGGCGCTCTTCCAGCTGCGATGGCCGGCCGCGCAGGGCGTCGCGCAGCCGTCTCACGAACTCGGCGGCGGAATCGGCGGCCGTGGCGTCGACGAAGACCACGCGCTGACCATCCGTGCGCAGAGCCGCCTGCAGCTGATGCAGGAGCGTGGTCTTGCCCGAGCCGCGACTCCCGGTCACCATGACGTTGAGCCTTCGCTGCATCGCGCGGATGAGCTTCTGCCATATCTCCGGTTCGACGAAGAACCTGGTGTCGGCCGCGTTGTCGAAGAGAGGGCGCGCCTGGAGCATTCAACGGATCTTACTGAAAGATTCGTTGGTCGTTTCCCGTGATGCGGCCGGGCCCAGATCAGGTGCAGGTCCAGGGATGCGCCGACGATCGACGCGGCATGGGCCGGGCGGTTGTATCGATACACAGGTCGGCTGCGCGCTCTCGTGGCCGGAGCCACCGGCTTCATCGGAGCCGTCCTCACCGAGCGCCTGGCTCTGCGACGGCGCGGCCGTACGCGCGCTCATGTGCAGCGCGACTCGCACTCGCGGCCTCCCCGCCGAGGCGATCGAGTTGCACGATGGGTGACGTGCTCAAGCCCGCGACGCTCGCCGCAGCGGGGAAGGGCGTCGACGTCGCCTGCTACCTCGCGCAAGCATGGTCGTCGGGTCGGCGGCACGGACGTGCTGCCGTACGCGCAGATGCTCGATCGCATGGCGCTCGCCCTCGGCAAGCGACCCCGGCCGAAGTTGCCGGTGCCGTGGCTGTCGTCGCTGTGGATCGGTCTCGTGACGCCCGTCGACGCCCAGCTCGCGCGGCCGCTGATCGAGGGGCTGGCAACCGAGACCGTCGTACGGACCCCAGCGGCGCCGCGCTGTTCGATGTCGAGCCGATCGGCTTCGACGCCTCGCTGCGCAAGGCGGTAGCCGCGGAGCGCCGCGGGGTCGCTGCCTGACAGCGCCGGTCGACGCCAGCCCGGAGCTCAGCTCGGTCCGCGTCGACGGTCCACCGCCATCGCCGAGCCGATCTGGAGCTTGGCGACCGCCTTCATCTCGCCCGCGATCGCGGCGACCGCGACCGGTGAGTCGAGTGGGTGCGTGTCGGTGCGGGCGATGCCGATCGAGATCGACATGAGCGGGGCGCGATGCAGCTGGCGCCGGCGATCCCACACCTCGACCCAGCCCTGATCGCGCTCGGCCGCGTCGTAGAGGTCGGGAACGGCACGGTCGAAGCGCTCGATGACGTCCCGCGCGAGCGCCTCGACGAGATCGGGCGCCGTCAGCACGAGGAAGTCGTCGCCGCCGATGTGCCCGGCGAAGTGCTCGCTGCTCGGCGCCGCGTCCAGCGCGTCGAGCAGGGCGTCGGCGGTGGACCGGATCGCGAGGTCTCCGCGCGCGAAGCCGTAACGGTCGTTGTAGGCCTTGAAGGCGTCGACGTCGGCATGCATGCAGGCGAGCTCGCGACCGGCGCCGAGACGCAACGCGATCTCGCGCAGGATCGCCGCGTTGCCGGGCAGCCCCGTGAGCGCGTTGAGGTCGCGCAGCATCGTCGCGCGATGCAGCGCGAGCTTGACCCGTGCGACGAGCTCGGCGGGCGCGACCGGCTTGACGAGGTAGTCGTCGGCGCCCGCCTCGAGATGCTCGACGACCGAGTCGATGCGGCCGTTGGCGGTCAGGAGGATGACCGGCGTCGAGCGCGCGCGGTAGTCCTGACGGATCTGCGCGAGCGCCTCCAGCCCGCCCAGCTTCGGCATCGAGAGGTCCATGAGGATGACGTCGGGGCGGCGGTCGTGTGCGATGCGCACGCCCTCCTCACCGTCACCGGCGAGCTCGCAGCCAAAGCCCGCTGCGTAGAGCACGCGGCGGAGGATCTGCTGCGTCGCCCCGTCGTCTTCGACGATGAGCACCGTGCCCGCGGGCGCAGCGGGCGGGCGAATCGTGTCGGGTCTGGCATTGTCGTTGCCGGTGAGCATGCGTTCCTTGGTGGGCGATCTGCCCCTCCCATCGGCCTGCGTGGACGTCGACATGAGTTAAGGCGCCGACTCAAGCGGCGGGCTGCCGGGGCCGATGAGCCCACATGATCCGCCCGTCTGCGCTGTCGAGCGCCATGCGCCTCGCGCGCCGCTCCCGCGGCCGCGTGTCGCGGCGGCCGTACCGCTGGGCCGCGCTCGTCCTCGCCGTGCTCCTGCTCGGCACGGCCGTGGCGACGATCTACACGATCGACGTCCAGCGCACCGACCAGCGACAGCGGATCGATCGCGACGCCGCGGTGACGCTGGGAGCGTTCGATCGCCGGCTCGACGCCTACGGCGAGCTACTCGTCGCGCTGCGCGGGCTGTTCGAGGCCGATCCCGCGCCGTCGCCGGAGCGCTTCCGGCGCTTCGTGCGCAGCCTGCAGGTCCAGACGCGCTACCCCGGGGTCAAGGCCGTCGCATTCGCTCGCGCCGGCGAGAACGCCGGATCGCGCACGCGGCACGCGATCCTGACGCACATCGAGCCGGTGCCAGGCAGCAAGCAGGCGCTGGGGCTCGAGCTCGCCGGCGATCCCGTGCGCTTGCGCGCGTTCGTCGCCACCCAGAGCACGGGCCGCCTGGCCGCCACCGCTCCGTTGCAACTCGCGCAGGAGCGGCGCCAGCGCAAGGGCTTCGTGCTGATGCTCGCCGTGCGCCACGCGACGGACCTACGGACGAGCCCGCGCACCGCCCGGCTGTCAGGAGTCGTCAATGCCGTGTTTGACGACGAGACGCTCGTCGACGCGCTCCTCGGGCCGGATCGCAGGGACTTCGACCTCGAGGTCTACGACGTCGGCAGGAGCAGCGCGCGCAGCCACGCTGCCCCGTCGCGCGCGAACATCATCTACGGGCCGGGTCCCGGCTCCCGGTCGAGCCGCCACGCCGACGGGCGCCACGCCGTGCTGCGGCCGCTCGTGTTCGCCGGCCGGCGCTGGATCGCCTACTACGCGCCGCGCGGGGCGGGCGCCGTCCCGGTCGGCCCGAACCCGTGGATCGTCGCCGTCGGCGGCACGCTTGGCAGCCTGCTCGCCGCGTGGCTGTTCTTGACGCTTGCGCGCGGGCGCTCGCTCGCGCTCGCGCTGGCGAGCCGCATGACGCGCGAGCTCGAGCTCAGCGAGCGCCAGACGCGCGAGATCCTCGACACCGCCCCCGATGGCTTCGTCGCGCTCGACGAGCGTGGTCGCATCACCGACTGGAATCCGCAGGCGCACGCGATGTTCGGCTGGCGCCGAGAGGAGGTGCTCGGGCTGTCGGCGACCGAGACGCTGCTGCCCGAGCGCGAGCGTCCGCTCGTGCAGGAGATCCTCGGCAGCGACGACGACCGCGACAGCGGCCGGCTGCTCGAGCTCGGCGCGCAGCATCGCGACGGCCACGAGCTTCAGGTCGAGCTGTCGATCGCGTCGCTGCGCAGCGACGCCGGCCGCACATTCAACGTCTTCGTGCGCGACACGAGTGAGCGCGTCCATGCGCAGCGCAAGTTCGAGCAGTTCCTCGAGTTCGCGCCGGACGCGATCGTCGGGGTCGGTGAGGACGGCGCAATCGTGCTCGTCAACGCCCAGGTCGAGGCCGTCTTCGGCTACACGCGCGACGAGCTGCTCGGGCAGCGCGTCGAGATCCTCATCCCGGAGCGATTCCACGGCGCTCACACCGGTCACCGCGGCGGCTACTTCACCGACCCGGGAACGCGCTCGATGGGCGCGGGCCTGACGCTGTTCGCGCGCCGCAAGGACGGCTCGGAGTTCCCGGCGGAGATCAGCCTGTCGAGCATCGAGACGGCAGAGGGACTGCTCGCGACGGCGGCGGTGCGCGACATCACCGAGCGCGAGCGCATGCAGGCGGAGCTGCGGCGCAGCAGTCGCTACTTCGAGCTGTCGCGCGACCTCGTCTGCACCGCCAGCCTCGACGGCTACTTCCAGCAGCTCAACGCGGCCTGGACGGAGACGCTCGGCTGGAGCGAGGAGGAGCTGTACTCGCGGCCGCTCGTCGAGTTCGTGCACCCCGACGACCGCGAGGGCACGCTGCGCGAAACCGGGCGTCTCGCCGTCGGGCACGACACCGTCTCGTTCGTCAGCCGTTACGCCACGCGCGACGGTGGTTGGCGTTGGCTGGAGTGGAGCGCGATCGTGGCCCCCGGCGAGGACCTCATCTACGCGTCGGCGCGCGACATCACCGAGCGCGCACTCGCCGAGTCCGCGCTCGCGACGAGCGAGCGCCAGACGCGTCAGATCCTCGAGACCGCGCACGACGCGTTCGTGTCGATCGACGCTTCCGGTCTGATCCGGGTGTGGAACTCGCAGGCCGAGGCGACGTTCGGCTGGGCCGCGGAGGACGTCATCGGGCGCGCGCTCGGCGACACGATCATCCCCGAGCGGTACCGCGAGGCGCACCGGCGCGGCCTCGAACGCTTCCTCACGACCGGGCAGGCAAGGGTGGCCGGCCAGCTCACCGAGCTCACGGCGCTGCACCGCGACGGGCGCGAGTTCCCTGTCGAGATCACGATCTCCCCGCTGAAGACCGATGACGGCTACCTCTTCAACGCCTTCCTGCGCGACATCACCGAGCGCACCCGCACGCAGGAGCAGCTCGCGCTCGCGCACGAGCAGGCGGTCGAGGCATCGCGGATGAAGTCGGACTTCGTCGCGAACATGAGCCACGAGATCCGCACGCCGCTCAACGGCGTCATCGGCCTGACCGGGCTGCTGCTCGCCACCGAGCTCGACGTCGAGCAGCGCGATTACGCGGAGTCGGTGCAGGCGTCCGGCGACGCGCTCATGGCGGTGATCAGCGACATCCTCGACTTCTCGAAGATGGAGGCCGGCAAGCTCGAGCTCGACAACCATCCCTTCGAGCTGCACGAGGTCGTCGACGGCGTGTCGGCGATGCTCGCGATGGAAGCGCACGAGAAGGGCCTGGACCTCATGGTCTGGGTCGAGGACGACGTGCCCAACGAGGTGCGCGGCGACGGCCCGCGCATCCGCCAGGTGCTTGCGAACCTCGCGACGAACGCGGTGAAGTTCACGCACGAGGGCGAGGTCGTGATCCGGATCACGCTGGAGCATGGCCACGACGGCGACGGCGGCGAGGGCGCGATCGTCGTGCGCCTCGCCGTGTCTGACACCGGGATCGGCATCGCGCCGGCGACGGCCGACCGGATCTTCGACTCCTTCTCGCAGGCGGACACATCGACGACGCGCGAGTACGGCGGCACTGGCCTCGGGCTGGCGATCTCCAAGCAGCTCGTCGAGCTCATGGGCGGCAGGATCGGCCTGGAGAGCACGCCGGAGAGCGGAAGCATTTTCTGGTTCACCGTGCCGGTCGCGGTCGCGCCGGGCGAGGAGCGCGCAACCGCGCTACGGCGCACGAACTTCGCCGAGATTCGCGTGCTCGTCGCCGACGACAGCGCGACGAGCCGCACCATGCTCGAGCACACGCTCACGTCGTGGGGGATGAGCTGCGACAGCGCCGCGGACCACGACGAGGCGTTGAGCCTGCTGTGCGCGGCGACGGCGGCCGGCCGCCCGTACGGCCTCGCGCTGCTGGACTTCAACATGCGCGGGAGGAGCGGGCTCGAGCTCGCCCGGGCCGTTCAGGCGACGCCGGAGCTGGCATCGACGCGGCTGATGATGCTGAGCTCGTCGGGCGCAGAGCGCGAGGCGGCCGCGCAGGCCGGCGTCCAGGGCTTCGTCACGAAGCCCGTGCGCGGCTCACGCCTCGCACAGGAGATCGCCCGCGTCCTCGGGGCCGGGCAGCTCGTCCCGCTGGTCGATGCGGCAGCGCGTGCTCCCTCGTCCACGCGCGAGGGTCCGAAGAACGGCAAGCTCGTGCTCGTCGCCGAAGACAAGAGCGTCAACCAGCTCGTGGCGGTACGGATGCTCGAGAGGCTCGGGTTCCGCGCCGACATCGCCAGCAACGGCCGCGAGGCGGTCGCGATGCACGCGGCCGGCGATTACGAGGCGATCTTCATGGACTGCCAGATGCCCGAGCTCGATGGCTACCAGGCGACCTCCGCGATCAGGCGCCTTGAAGCCGGCGGCCACCGTACCCCGATCATCGCGATGACGGCGCACACGCTGCGCGGCGACCGCGAGCGCTGTCTGGCGGCCGGGATGGACGACTACGTCGGCAAGCCGATCCGCACCGCGGACCTCGCGGACGTGATCACCCGCGCCCTGGCGGGCGAGGCCTCACATGGCGGCGAGGTCGGGAGCCGGCCCGCGGACGACGCGCCGCTCGTTGATCCTTCACGACTGGCGGACGTCTTCGGCGATGACGAGGAGGCCCGGGCGAGCCTGCTGGCGCAGTTCCTCGCCCAGTCGCGCCGGACGATCGCCGAACTGGCCGAGCCGGTCGAGGCCGGCGATGCCCAAGCGGTGGCGCGATTGGGGCACGGGCTGAAGGGCAGCGCGGCCGTCGTCGGCGCCGCGCGCCTGTCGCAGCTGGCCGCGCAATTGTCGGACGAGGCCGCCGCCGGGCGGCTCGACAATGCGCAGCGGCTGCACGCCGAGCTTCAGTCCGCGCTGGATGCGACCGATAGAGCCGTGGTACCGATCGCGAACGTGCACCTGATCCGATGACCGAGCAGCCGCTTCCACGCCTCCTGATCGCCGATGACGATCCCGTCGTCGTCTCCATGCTGCGCGCCCAGCTCGCGCCGAGCTTCGATGTCGTCGCCGCTGCGCGCGATGCGGAGGACGCCATCGCGCTGGCGAACAGGCACCAGCCCGACGTCGCCATCATCGACGTCCAGATGCCGACCGGCGGCGGGCTGCGCGCGACGAAGGAGATGCAGTCGCGCGCCAGCGGCACCGCGATCGTCGTGCTGTCGGCCGACGAGTCCGACGGCATGGTGCGCGACATGATCGGCGCGGGAGCGATCGCCTACGTGCGCAAGGGCGCGACGACCGAGGAGCTCGCGATGACGCTTCAGCGCGCGATCGTCGCGCACGCCCGGCTCGGCCAGCCGGTCCAGTAGCGGCGACAGGCGCGGTCGCACCCCTGATCGGGATTGCCGTCGCGCCCGACAAAGGCGAACGGCGGCGATGGAGCTTTCGCGCCGTAGTGGGCGCGTTTGTTGACCTCGGCTGTGCGGTGGCGGCCCGCGCGGCTAGCGTCGACCGATCGCCTGCCGGAGGTAGGGGGCGAAATCCGAACAGCACAAGGGGACGACCCGACCGGTGGACGCTGCCGACCGGCTGACGGCCGGAAACCGGCCACCGGTCGGGTCGTGAGCATTGCCGTCCGACCCGGCGGCGCACGTCGCGGTCTTTCCGCTCGGACTGGACATTTCGGCACCTGCGCGTCCTGCGCTCAACCCCGGCGACATCTGACCGATAGGGCTCCTATGAGCCTTCAGGGCGAGGAGCAGTCCGCGCCCGCCGCCAACGAACACGAGATTGATCAGGTCCTGCTCGGGCTGGCCGACGGCAGCTACGTCCTCAGCGCGCCGGACGGATCTGTCGCGGAGTGTGGCGTCGGGGTCGTCGCGCTGCTGGGATCTCCCGCCGATCGGCTCGTCGGACGGCCGACGATCGACGTGCTGCTGTGCGGCGCCGACGCCGATGCACGCGCGGCGTTCGAGCGTCTGCCGCAGGCTGACCGCAGCGAGCCCGGCGGTAAGCAAACCTTCCGCACCACGAGCGCCTCCGGCGCCGAGCTCCCGCTCGAATTCGTCGTCGTCGCCGTCCCGCTCGCCCTGGGCTGGGAGTTCACCTCGCTGCTCTCAGAGCTCGGGTCGCGCGACACCGGCACGTGGGAGCCAGCAGCGCTGCGCCTGCGCCACGGCCGGGCGCTCGAGGCGATCGAGAGCGTTTGCACGAATGGCGCCCAGCCCGATCCCGGTGGCCGCCTCGCCGGCATTCTCATCGTCGTTCGCAATGCCGAGGCGAAGCCGCTCACGCGCGAGGACGTCGGTCGCCGGATGGCCGATCATCGCGCGGCTCAGCGCGCGGCCGCGGCGGACTCGGCCATGCGCGCGGATGCTGAGCTCGGCCGCAGCAAGCTCGGTGCCGGCACGCGTTCGCCGGAAGGCGCTGCGTCGCCGGCGCCGCAGTCGCAGTCGACCGCGATCGATGAGCTCGCGGAGAGCGCGCGCGTGCTGCGCGAGCGACTGGAGGACGCCGAGCGTCAGGC
>JALZJA010000170.1 GCA_030860005.1 Actinomycetota bacterium | reverse complement strand
CACCGCCTGCCCGAGCATCTCGAGGCCGCCGATGACGCCGGCCACCTTGCCGGTCTCGGGATCGACCTCCATCGCCGGCAATTGGCGCATGAGGGGCAGCGCGGGCAGCTCGACGTCTGGGGCGGCGTCGTGCGGCAGCTCGCGCTCGCCGCCGGCTTCACGGACCACGATCGCGCACAGGCGCGCGCACTCGATCAGCGCGGGCTCGGCGCGGTCCAGCGCGACGCTCACGTTGAGCGCCCCCGAGCCATGCAGCAGCTCGCGGGCGAGCGCGACGGCGACCGCGAGCTCGGGGTCCTCTTCGAGCGCCGTCACGCGTTTTCGAGGCGGGCGTGCGTGAAGCGGTACTCGGGGGCGGCGACCCATTCCGCGTCGCCGTAGCGCTCGCGCAGCGCGGCGGCGATCGCGCCGTGGTCGTAGGTGACGCGGTGATGCTCGATCGTCCCGTCGTCGCGTAGCAGCGCGTACGCCGCGCGGTGGTCGCCGTCGAACGGCATGCCGATGCTTCCGGGGTTCACGAGCTCGACCTCGGCGACCTGCGACATGCGGCGAAAGGGGAGATGCGTGTGCCCGAAGACGAGCCGCGAGTCGCTCGTGCCGGCGAGCAGCTCGGTCTCGTCGTCGGTGGGCTCGGGAAGGAACGAGCGCACGTCGCTGACCGGCGACCCATGCCATGCGCGCGTGCGCTCGTCGAGGGCAGCGCTCTCGGGTAGCGCCGCGAGCTCGTCGACGAGCCCGTCGCCGAGCGCCTCCCGCGCCGCGGCCGTCGCTCCGCGCACGGGCTCGGGCGCCGAGTCCGGATCGGCCGTCCAGCGCTCGCCGTTGCCGCGGATCCAGGTCGCGGGCGCGAGCTCGCGCAGGCGAGTCACCGTCCCATCCGGCCACGGACCGAAGAGCGCGACGTCGCCGCCGATGAAGTAGCGCTCGGCGCCGCGCTCGTGTGCGTCCGCCAGCACCGCTTCGAGCGCCGGCAGGTTGCCATGGATGTCGTACAGCAATGCGAGCATGCCCGTAGTGTTCCCATTTGTGGAGGGAGCACGCCTCGAGGCGTCGTCCGAGGACGCCGAGCTCGCGGTGACCGGGCCGACCCTGCGGGTGCGGATCCCGCGGCCCGACGACGCGGCGGCGCTGTTTCGCGAGGGCTCGAACGCGGAGGTCACGCGCTGGTTCTCCTGGGGCCCGTACGAGGACGAGGGGCAGGCCGCGGCGTACCTCGCGCGACTGCCGAACGAGCGTGCGCGCGGAGAGCAGCTCGATCTCCTCGTCGAGCATCTGGAGTCCGGGCCGATCGGCATCAGCGGGTTGTCGGAGCTCTCTCGGCGCGATCGGCGAGCGACGATCGGGACCTGGCTCGGCCGCGCCTGGTGGGGCACGGGCGCCAACACGGAGTCCAAGGCGCTCATGTGCCATCTCGCGTTCGTCGTGCTTGGGCTGGACCGGGTCGGCAGCTACACGAACGTCGATCACGCACGCTCGCAGCGGGCGCTCGAGCGCCTCGGGTTCCAGCGCGAGGGCGTGCTGCGCAGCTTTCACCGCCACGGCGACCGCGTGCTCGACGTCGCGGTCTACGGGCTGCTGCGCGCCGAGTGGGAGGACGGCCCGCTGCGCGCCGTGCCGGTCACCGTCAGCGGCGAGCCGCCGTCGGCGTTCGTGGTCAGGTGATGGCGAAGCTCGCATTGTTGTCCTCCGAGGAGATCGGTCTACTCGGTTGGTGGCCATCCGACCACCACTCTCATAGCGCGCTCAGCGGGTCGACGTTCGCGCCGCGCAGCAGGATCTCCCAGTGCAGGTGCGGCCCGGTCGCCGAGCCCGTCGCGCCGACGCGCCCTATTCGGCCGCCGGCCGGAACGAACCGTCCGCGGCCGACGCTGATCGACGACAGGTGCGCGTACAGCGTGCGCAGGCCGAAACGGTGGCGGACGATGACGAAGTTGCCCCAGCCTCCGGGGCTGTAGCCGACCGACAACACGGTGCCGAAGCCCGCCGCCGTCACCCGCGTGCCGCTCGGCGCCGGGAAGTCGAGACCAGCGTGAAAGCCCACGCCGCGCGGCCCGAAGCGATCGCCGATCGGCGCTCGCACCGGGCGAAACAGCTTCACCGGGGAGCGCGGGGGCGCCGTTCGGAGGGCGCGCAACGTCGCCGGTCCGACGATCCCATCGCTCCCGAGCCCCGCTCGCGCTTGGAAGCGCCGGAGCGCGCCGCTGGAGCGTGGGCCGAGCCCCCCGTCGACCGGACCCGACGGAAAGCCGTGCGCGCCGAGCTTGAACTGGAGCGCCGCGACATCCCAGCCGGCGTGGCCGGCGCGCATCGCGCGGCTGCCGTACCGCGGCCTTCCCCTGCGCCCGAGGGCGCGTCGCGTGCGCCGCCCGGCGATCCCGTCGACCGTCAGTCCGGCGCGCCGCTGTATCGCCTTGACCCCGCCGATCGTGCCCGGCCCACGAACGCCGTCGACCCCGCCGGAGTACACGCCCGCCGCGCGCAGCGCGACCTGCAGCGCGGCGACGCCAGCGCGCCCGTGCGAGGCCTGTGCCGGCGCTGCGCAGAGCGCGCACGCGAGCGTGACGACAAGTCCGATGAGCGGAGCGCGCGGAGCCATGATCCGCTCGGTTTCGGGCGCAGCCGGCTCGATCATCCCCCTGGGCGGGACCTTGCACCGGAAAGCTGTGCTTCAACACACCGTCAAAGCGGTCGGTCAATGCACCGCCAACCGGCGTCTTAGCCGCGCCGCGCCTCCCAGCTGAAGCCGCGCACGGCGAGCACGGCGCCCGCGACAGCCCAGATGAGCACGATGGCGAGGTCGGAGAGGTGATCGGTGAATGCCGCGCCGGTGACCATCGCCGCGGAGAGGCCGTCGATGAGGTGCGTCAGCGGCAGCGCCTGGGCGATGTCGCGCAGTACGGCGGGGGCGCTGTCGGCGTCGTAGAAGACGCCGCTGATGACGATGACGGGCAGGAAGATCGCGTTGACGTACGCCGGGGCCGAATCGAAGTTCGGGATCGCATGCGACAGCGCGACGCCGAGCGAGGCGAAGCACGCGACGCCGGCAGCGACGAAGATCGCCAGCCCGACCCACTGCTCGGGCAGTCCGATATCGAAGACGAGCGCGCCGGCGCCGATCACGATCGACAGCTGGATCGCGGTGTTCGTGACAGCGTGCGCGGCGAGGCCGCCGAGGTAGGCGCCGCTCGGCAACGGCGTGCCGCGCAGGCGCTTGAGCACGCCCTGCTCGCGCAGGAAGACCATGTTCATCGCCAGCGCCACGAACGTCGTGGTCATGATGCTCATTCCGGCGATGCCCGGAACGATGATGTCGAGGTCCCCCTGGCTGCCGGCGAAGATCGCGCCGAACAGCGCGAGGAACAGCAGCGGCAGCACGAAGTTGAAGAACGCCGCGCTCGGGTTGCGCCAGAACATCTTGCGCTCGAGGCGGTACTGGCGCCAGGTGAGGGCGAGCGCGTCGCTCATCGTGGGGCCGGCGTCTCGTCGCCGGCGGCGCTCTCGCCCGCGGCCTCCGCGGTCAGCTCGAGGTAGACGTCCTCGAGCGACGGCCGGCTGACGCTGAGGTCCTCCAGCCCGACGCCACGCGCGAGCGCGGCGCTCGTGAGCTGATGCAGCAGCGCGGTCGGATCGTCGGTCTCGCGCGTCGCGAGCTCGCCGGACTCGTCGCGCCAGGTCACGCGGTAGCGCGAGGAGGCGCCGACGCCGAGCTGCGCCGGCGCACCGACGGCGAGGATCCGCCCGCCCGTGACGATCGCCACGCGATCGCACAGTGCCTGTGCCTCGTCGAGGTAGTGCGTCGTCAGCAGGACGGTCTTGCCGAGATCGGTGAGCGCGCGGATCGTCTCCCATGCCGCGCGCCGCGCCGCCGGGTCGAAGCCGGTCGTCGGCTCGTCGAGGAACACGAGCTCTGGATCGCCGATGAGCGCGAGCGCGAAGTCCAGCCGCCGCGCCTGGCCGCCGGACAGCTTGCGCGCCCGGACGTGCTGGCATCCGCGCAGCCCGGCGAGGTCGATGACCTCATCGATGTCGCGCGGCGCCGGATACAAGCCCGCCCAGTGCGCGACGAGCTCGCGCGCGGTCAGGTGGCGGTACGTGCCGCTGCTCTGCAGCACGATGCCGACGCGCTCGCGCAGCGCCCGTGGACGGCTGCCCGGATCGTGGCCGAGCACCGACACGATCCCGCGCGTGCGCTCGCGGTAGCCCTCCAGGACCTCGACCGTCGTCGTCTTCCCGGCGCCGTTGGGGCCGAGCAGGCCGAAGACCTCACCGCGCGCGACCTCGAAGTCGATGCCCTGCACCGCGCGGACGTCGCCGTAGGACTTGTGCAGGTCGCGCACGAGGATGGCGGGAGCGGCTGTGCCCATGTTCACCGCGGATCATGACAAGATCGCTGCCGCGTCCACGTGGCCCGCTGTGCCTGCATCGACGTCGGATCGAACACCACGAGGTTGCTCGTGGCCGAGGACGAGGATCGGCGGCTGCGCGAGCTGATGGTCGAGCGCGCGTTCACCAGGCTGGCGTCGGCGTACGACGCGAACGGAGCCATCGTGCCCGAGAAGATCGCCGAGATTGCGCAGATCGTGGCGCGTCAGGTGCGCCTGGCGGGTGACCTGCAGGCCGAGTGCGTGCGGGTCGTCGCGACGTCCGCGGTGCGCAGCGCCGCCAACGCAGATGCGCTGGCGAGCGCGATAGAGGCGGCCAGCGGCCTGCCGGTCGACGTCCTCACGGGGGAGCAGGAGGCGCGGCTGGCGTTCTCGGGGGCGATCGGCATGCTGGCCGATCCGCCACCCGGCGAGCTGGGGGTCGTGGACGTCGGGGGAGGCTCGACCGAGCTCGTCGTCGGCACCCCCGCCGACGGCGCGACGTGGTGGGTCTCGCTGCCCGTCGGCTCGAGCGCCGTCACCGACACCGACCTGCCGCACGACCCGCCGTCGGTCGACGAGCTCGCGCGGCTGCGCGGCAAGCTCGCCGCGATCTTCGATGAGATCGACGCGCCGCGCCCGGCCGGCGCCTATGCGGTCGGGGGCAGCGCGACGTCGCTGCAGCAGTTCGTCGGCTCCGTGCTCGGGCCCGATTCGCTCGCGCGCGGACTGCAGGTACTCGTCAGCCACCCGGCGGGTGAGCTCGCCCAGCGACTGGGGCTGCATGCCGCTCGCGTCCGGCTGCTGCCCGCCGCGATCCTGCTGCTCGATGAGGCCGCACGCGCGCTGCAAGCGCCTCTGCAGATGGGCAGCGGCGGACTGCGGGAGGGCATCGTGCTCGAGGAACTGCGGCGCAGGGCCGCAAGCTGATCGTCACGCGACGGTTACCTGCGCGCCAAGCGTGCGTACTCTGATGGGTATGGGGCGCCCCACGTCATGACGACATCACAGACCGACAGCCCCGTCCAGGAATCGATCCGGGCGGTAGATCTCGCGTCCGAGCCGGCGCGGCCGCCGGCGGATCTCGACCTGCACGCTCCGTCGCTGTACATCGGGCGCGAGCTGTCCTGGCTGGAGTTCAACGACCGCGTGCTGCAACTCGTCGAGGATTCCGAGGCGCCGCTCATGGAGCGCGTCAAGCTCGCCTCGATCTGGGGCTCGAACGTCGACGAGTTCTTCCAGATCCGCGTCGCCGGCGTGCACGACCAGATCGACGCCGGGCTGGTCGACGCGGGGCCCGACGGGCTGACGCCGTCCCAGACGATCGATGCGATCCGCGAGAGCGTCCTCGCTCAGCAGGAGCGCCTCGAGCGCTCTGTCCTGGGAGACCTGTTCCCGGCGCTCGCCGAGCATGGCATCCGGATCATCGGGATGGACGACGCCGGCGACGCCGGTCGCCGCGCGCTGGCCGAGCGCTTCACGCGCCAGATCTTCCCGGTGCTGACGCCGCTCGCCGTGGGGATGGGCCGGCCCTTCCCGTACATCTCCAGCCTGTCGCTGTCGCTCGCGGTCGTGGTGCGCGACCCGACGAACGGGCAGCAGACGTTCGCGCGCGTCAAGGTGCCCAAGGAGATGCTGCCCCGGTTCGTCGCGCTCGACGACGACCCGCTGACGTTCGTCCCGCTCGAGGACGTGATCGCGGCGAACCTCGAGGCGCTGTTTCCAGGCATGGACATCGTCAGCCACGGCTTCTTCCGCGTCACGCGCGATGCGGACTTCGAGGTCTCCGATGAGGCCGACGACCTGCTGCAGGCCGTCGAGGCCGAGCTGCGGCGGCGGCGCTTCGGCGAGGCCGTGCGGCTCGAGATCGGTGCGGGGATCGACGAGAGCGCGCGCGAGGAGCTGCGCGAGGCGCTCGACGTCGAAGCGCGCCAGGTCTACGAGGTTGACGGGCTGCTCGACACGGCCGACCTGTGGCAGATCTACTCGATCAAGGGCTTCGGCGATCTGCGCGACGCACCGTGGACGCCGGTCACCCAGCCGCGCCTGCAGGGCGAGGAGGGTAACACCGCGAACGTCATGGCCGAGATGCGCGGCGGCGACATCCTGGTGCACCACCCGTACGACTCGTTCAACACGTCGGTCGAGCGCTTCGTCGAGCAGGCCGTGGCGGATCCCGATGTGCTCGCGATCAAGCAGACGGTGTACCGCACGTCGGACGATTCACCGCTCGTGCCGGCGCTCATCCGCGCCTCCGAGCGGGGCAAGCAGGCCGTCTGCATGGTCGAGCTCAAGGCGCGCTTCGACGAGCGCGCGAACATCACGTGGGCGCGCGCGCTCGAGCAGGCCGGCGTGCACGTCGTCTACGGCATCCCGGGGCTGAAGACCCACGCGAAGTGCATCCTCGTCGTCCGTCGCGAGGGCGACGGAGTGCGCCACTACGTCCACATCGGCACCGGCAACTACCACCCGACAACGGCGCGCCTGTACACCGACTTCGGCCTGTTCACCGTCGACGAGCAGATCGGAGCCGACGTCGCCGACATGTTCAACTTCCTCACGGGCATGGCGCGCCCGACGGACACCCGCAAGGTCCTCATCGCGCCCAACGGCATTCGCGAGGGGATCCTCGAGCAGATCAACGCGACCACTGCGGCGCACGCGCGCGGCGAGCACGCGCGGATCGCGCTGAAGATGAACTCGCTCGTGGACCGGCGCTGCATCCGCGCGCTGTATCGCGCGTCGCAGGCGGGCGTGCCCGTCGAGCTCAACGTCCGCGGGATCTGCTGCCTACGCCCGGGCGTGGAGGACGTCTCGGAGAACATCTCGGTGGTCAGCGTGCTCGGCCGCTTCCTCGAGCACTCGCGCATCTACGCCTTCGAGCGCGGCGAGGCAACGACCGTGATCATCGGCTCGGCCGACCTCATGCCGCGCAACCTCGACATGCGTGTCGAGCTGCTGACGCCTGTCGAGAACGAGGCGGCGCGCGAGGACCTGCTCGACACGCTCGAGCGCTCGCTTGCGACCGATGTCAACGCCTGGGAGCTTCAGTCCGACGGAACCTGGCGTAAGCGTGCCCCCGGCGACCCACCGCGCTGCGTGCAGCGCGAGCTCATGCTCAGCCACGCCGCGCGGGCCAGCGAGCTCTCGCAGGCCGACGACGAGTGACAGACCCAGACGAGCGCGCGCTGCCGTCGGCACCGGGCGATGCGCGCGTGCACGCGCCCGCGCGCGGCAACCGCCGCCTGCAGCGGCTGCTCGACGCCGTCGACGCCGACCTGCAGGTCAAGGCGTGGTGGCACACCGCCGGAGTCAACGCCAAGCGCCTGCACATGTCCGACCATTCGTGGGTGCACATCCAGATCGTGCTGAACATGGCGCTCAAGCTCTCGCGGCTGCTGTTTCGCCGCGGCGTGACGCCGAGCATCGTCTCAGACCACGGCCTCGAGATGCACGACGCGGAGGTCGTGATCGCCGCTGCCGCGCTGATGCACTGCGTCGGGATGTCGATCCACCGCATCGACCACGAGACCTACTCGCTGTTTCTCACCGCCGACAAGCTCGGGACGCTGCTCGAGGACATCTACGACGAGCCGGCGCGCTCGATCGTCGTCGCCGAGACGATGCACGCGATCATCTCGCACCGATCCAGGGGCGCGCCGTTCACCGTCGAGGGCACGATCGTGCGCGTGGCCGACGCGCTCGACATGGCCCGCGGGCGATCGCGCGTGCCGTTCGAGGCCGGTCATACGAACATCCACTCGCTGTCGGCCTACGCGATCGAGGAGGTCTCGATCCGCGCCGGCGAGGACAAGGCGGTGCGCGTCGAGATCGAGATGTCCAACTCGGCGGGGATCTTCCAGGTCGACGAGGGACTGGGGACGAAGCTGCGCGGAACGCCGCTGGAGCAGCACATCGAGGTCGTCGCGCGAATCGACGCCGAGCACGAGCAGCGGCTCGTCCCGATCTTCCGGCTGTGAACGCCGGCGCGCCAAGCGCGTGATCTGTCCTCGCGTTCGCCCCGCTTAGCTTGCAATGACTACGAACCCGGGAGGCCAAATGAGCGACTCGGCAGTGCGGGAGCTCGCGGACGATCCGTCCTCGCGCAAGCGCTTTTTTCAGATGCTGGGGGGCGCGGGCGCGGTCAGCGCCTTCGGTGTCGTGCTCGCCGCTTGCGGCGACGACGACGACAAGGACAAGAGCTCCGGCTCGACGTCGTCGTCCAGCAGTGAAGCGGACAACAAGGGCGATCTCGAGATCGTCAACTACGCTCTGACGCTCGAGTATCTCGAGGCGGAGTTCTACAGGCAGGTCATCGCCAGCGGCGAGATCAAGGACAAGGCGGTCGTCGAGATCGCCAAGAAGTTCGGCCAGACCGAGCAGGAGCACGTGGACGCGCTCAAGGCGACCGCCGTGAAGCTCGGCGGCAAGCCCGTCGCGAAGCCGAAGACGGCGTTCGAGGACATCATCTCCAAGGGCGCGAAGCGGATCCTCGCGACCGCAGCGACCGTCGAGAACCTCGGCGCCGCCGCGTATCTCGGGCAGGCGGGCAACATCAAGAACAAGGACGTCCTTGCCGCGGCCCTGGCCATCCACTCCGTGGAGGCTCGTCACGCCGCCGCGCTGAATCAGCTGGTCGGCCGCGGCTTTGGCGGCAAGGGCGGGCTCGAGGGCTCGGTCCCCGACGGCGCATTCGCCAAGCCGATGGACAAGGCGGCGGTTCTCAAGGCCGTCAAGCCGTTCCTCGCCTAACCCACCACGACGACGAAAGCGAGACACAGCATGGCTTCATCGCGACTGGTGGCTCCTGAGCTGACCACCATCAAAGTCCAAGGGCTCACGCGCGAGGCGTTCCTCGTGCGCACCACCCTCGCCGCCGGCGCCACATACGGCGCCATGTCGGCGACGCCCTTCATCACCAAGGCGCTCGCGCAGGACGGCGGCGGCGACGTCGACATCCTGAACTTCGCGCTCACGCTCGAGTACCTCGAGGCCGAGTTCTACAAGCAGGCTCTGAGCGACGTGAACGGTCTCAGCGGCGATGAGAAGAAGCTCGCCCGGGAGATCCGCTCGAACGAGGACGAGCACGTCGACGCGCTCATGGCGACGATCAAGAAGCTCGGCGGCAAGCCCGGCGCCAAGCCGAAGGTCGACTTCGGCGGTGCGTTCAGCGACCGCGCGACGTTCCTGAAGACCGCCAACACGTTCGAGGATCTCGGCGTCAGCGCCTACAACGGCGCAGCGCCCGGGATCGAGAGCGGTGACGTTCTCGCGGCCGCAGGCGGCATCGTTCAGGTCGAGGCGCGCCACGCCGCGCTGATCCGCCTGACGCGCGGCAAGCCGCCCGCGCCGCTGGCGTTTGACAAGCCGGCCGAGATGGACACGGTGGTCAAGAAGGTCACCCCCTTCATCAAGTCTTAGCTCCCCCGCGGACTTGATGAGAATCGAAGGGCCCGGCGTGAAGCCGGGCCCTTCATGCGTGCGTGGTCAGATCCGTCTGGATCGCCGAGACCCGGGGTGATCTATTCCGCGGTTGTCGGGATCGCTGGAGGGGTCGCCGTCCCACTGCTCACCTGTAGGCGCGGCACTGCCGCGATCTGTCTCTGCGGTCCTACCGGCGAAGCGCGCCCGCTCGTCCTCGTCGACGAGCTCGTGGTCGGCCAGACCTTGCTCGTGCATTGCGGCGCGCTCCTCGTGCAGCTGCGCCTCCTCTCGCTCTCGGTCCGCCTCCTGCTCGGCGATCTGGGCACGCCGCTGGGCCGCCTCGGCGCGCTGCTCGCGAACCTCAGCCTCCTGGTGGTGCTCGGCCGACACCTGCTGGCGGCGCCGGCGTAGCTCTCGCTCGCGCTGAAGCGCACGCATCCGGGGAAGAGCGAACACGACGCCGAGCAGGACGATCGCGCCCACGATGACGATGACGATGACGATGGCGGCGGTAGACATCAACGGCCTCCTGTTCTGCGCTGGGTCTGTCTCTGCGGTACCCGCTTATTCCTTGCGCGACAACGAGCCGACGAATGTTCGAGTCCGAGTCCGCCGAGCACCGCAGCGCACACGCGGCTTCCTGGCCGCCGCCAACCCACGAAACCCTGAGCCTCGAGCTGGAGATCGCTTCGCGCCGGATGCAGCCGCGCCTCACGGCGGACTACCAGTGCACGCCCTTCATGATGTTCGCCATCGCGATCTGCTCCATGTTGGCCTTCTCCGCGGAGGCCGGGTCCTTGTCGCCCTTGGAGGCGGCCGAGTCCGGGAAGACCTTGTAGGCCATGTGCAGGATCTGGTCGATCGCCTTGGGCGCGAGCGCGTGTGCGACCTCCCCGAACGTGCCCAGGCGGGTGTTGATCTCCTTCGGCCGCGCGCGCAGGGCCT
>JALZJA010000134.1 GCA_030860005.1 Actinomycetota bacterium | reverse complement strand
GCGCTGTCCGCCTCCGCCACCGCCGCTGTTGCCGACGGCCACGAGCTCCTCGGCGCTCTTGCCGGCGATGTCGGGGTCCTGGGCCAGGCGCAGGCCGATGCGGCCGCGCTCGCGGTCGACCTCGACCACGCGGACGTGGATCTCGTCGCCCTTGTTGAGCACGTCCTCGACGGTGTCGACGCGCTGGCCCGGCGACACGTTGGAGATGTGCAGCAGGCCGTCGGTGCCCTTGGCGAGCTCGACGAACGCACCGAACGTCGTCGTCTTGACGACCTTCGCGCCCGGGAACTCGTCGCCGACCTCGACCTCCTTGGTCATCGAGCGGATGCGCTCCGCGAGCGCCTCGCCGAGCTGCCCGTTGGCCGAGTAGACCAGCACCTGGCCCTCGTCGTTGACGTCGATCTGCGACTCGAACTCCTCGGCGAGGCCGCGAATCGTCTCGCCGCCCTTGCCGATGAGCAGGCCGATCTTGTCGGTGTCGATCTGGACGGTGAGGATGCGCGGGGCGTGCGGCGAGAGCTCCTTGCGGGGCTCGGGGATGACCTTCGCCATCTCGCCGAGGATGAACGTCCGCGCCTTCAGCGCCTGATCGAGCGCGTCGTGCAGGATGTCGAACGTCACCCCGGTGATCTTGATGTCCATCTGCAGGGCGGTGATGCCCTCGCTCGTGCCGGCGACCTTGAAGTCCATGTCGCCGAGGTGGTCCTCGACGCCGGCGATGTCGGTGAGGACGACGTAGTCATCGCCCTCCTTGATGAGACCCATCGCGATGCCCGCGACCGCGCGTGTGAGCGGCACGCCCGCGTCCATGAGCGCCAGCGACGAGCCGCACACCGAGGCCATCGACGACGAGCCGTTGGACTCGAGGATGTCCGAGACCACGCGGATCGTGTACGGAAACTCGTCGATCGTCGGCACCATCGCCGTCAGCGCGCGCTCGGCGAGCGCGCCGTGACCGATGTCGCGGCGCTTGGGGCCGCGCATGAAGCCGGCCTCCCCGACCGAGAACGGCGGGAAGTTGTAATGGTGGAAGTAGTACTTCTTCGTCTCCAGGCCGAGCGTGTCGAGACGCATCTCCTCCTTCAGCGTCCCGAGCGCGGCGACCGACAGCGCCTGCGTCTGCCCGCGCGTGAACAGCGCGGAGCCGTGGGCGCGCGGCAGCAGCCCGGCCTCGATCGAGATCGGCCGGATCTCGTCCTCGGCGCGACCGTCCGGGCGCTTCTTGTGGACGGCGATGCGCTGGCGGATGGTCTGCTTCTCCAGCTTGTCGACCGCCAGCTGGGCGGCGGCGCGGCGTTCGGCGTATTCGGGTGACCCGGGGTCACCGGAATGCGCTGCGACGGCCTCCTCGCCGATGCGCGAGCTCTCGTTCTGGCGCTCGAGCTTGTCGAAGATCTGCGTCGCCTCGTCGAGCGCGGCGGCGTGCGACCCCGAGACGGCGGCAAAGAGGCCCTCGTCGACGGTCGGGACCTCGATCTGCATCTTCTCCTTGCCGACCTGCTCGCGCAGATCGTTCTGCAGGGCGCAGAGCCTGCGGATCTCGCCGTGGGCGATATCGAGCGCATCGAGGATCTCGGCCTCGGGGATCTCGTTGGCGCCCGCCTCGACCATGAGGATGGCCTCCTCGGTGCCGGCCACGACGAGGTCGAGGTCTGAGTCCTCGAGCAGCACCTCCTCGTCTGGATTGACGACGAAGTTGCCGTCGACCTTGCCGATCCGCACGGCGCCGACCGCCGTCGGGAACGGGATGTCGGAGAGCATCAGCGCGGCCGACGCGCCGTTCATCGCGAGGATGTCGTAGGGATGGACGTGGTCGACGCTCAGCGTGATCGAGACGAGTTGCGTCTCACGTCGCCAGCCCTTGGGAAACAGCGGGCGCAGCGGACGATCGATCATGCGCGCGACGAGCGTGCCCTTCTCGCCCGAGCGGCCTTCGCGCTTGAAGAAGGAGCCGGGGATCTTGCCCGCGGCGTACATGCGCTCTTCGACATCCACCGTCAGCGGGAGGAAGTCGACGTCGCGGAGGTTTCCTGCGGTGGCGGTGCTCAGAACTACGGTCTCGCCCTGACGGACGACGACGGCGCCGGAGGCCTGTTTGGCCATCTTTCCGGTCTCGAACGAGATCTCTGATCCTGCGATCTCAATGGAGACACGGGTCTCGGCAGTACTCATATGCAGTTGTCCTTTACTCGGGCGGGCCCTTCGGTCGGCGCGCCTGCTTCTAGCTTGTCTTCGGTAACCGAACCGAACCATCGTAGCCGAGAAGGGCGAGCAACTCGGCATCTGGAACGCCCGGGTGGGTGATTTCGCCCGCGAAGAGCGCCGGCGTGGTCGTCGCTCCCGCGGCGAGCGCCGCCCGCACGTCGCGCTGCACGCGTTCGGCCACCTCCGGTCCCCGGCGGTCGGAGTCGAAGCGCTCGAGGTCAAGCCCCTGCGCCCGGGCGCGCTCCCACAGATGGGGGTCGTCCAAGCGCCCCTGGTCGGCGTACAGCGCATCGCAGAACTCCCAGAACGCGCCCTGCGCGGCGGCCGCTTCGGCGGCGAGCGCGACGGGTACGGCGCGCTCGTTCTTGGCGCGCAGCGCGAGGTGGCGAAACGCGACGCGCGCGCCGGCCGCCGTCAGGCGGGCATGTGCCAGCGCGCACCGCGGGCACGTGAAGTCGGCGTAGAAGAGGATGAGCGTCCCAGCCGGGTCGCCGCGGACATGATCGTCGTCGCGCAGCGGCGACGGCGGTGCGCTGCGCAAATCCGTCATCGACTCGTCAGCGTAGAGAGGTTCATGACCATGTACACGCTTCGGCGCCAACAGTGTCTGCCCGGCACGCCCGAGGAGGTCTTCGAGTTCTTCGCCGACGCGCACAACCTCGAGGCGATCACCCCGCCGCTGCTGCGATTTCGCATGTTGACCCCCAACCCGATCACGATGGGCGCCGGAACGCTGCTGCGCTACCGGCTGAAGGTCCGCGGGCTGCCCGTGCGCTGGCTCACCGTCATCCAGGAGTGGGACCCGCCGCATCGGTTCATCGACGAGCAGCTCGAGGGTCCGTACGCGCTGTGGCACCACAC
>JALZJA010000483.1 GCA_030860005.1 Actinomycetota bacterium | reverse complement strand
GGCCTCCGGTCCCCACCGGAGGCCCGACCGAGGCGTAACACGTCCGAGACATTGGACGATTGAAGCCTGCCCTGCGATCCGGACGGATCGCAGGACATGAGGACCACAACGCGTGTAGAGGCGCTGTCCCTTTCGCTTGCAGGCGAGAGCGCCCCTTCTCGCGCAACGGGGCGTACGCCGTCGCGGCGCAAAGCGCTACGCGCCAGCGGCTCGAGCGCGAGCGGGCAGCGACTGGATGATTTCCGCTGTGCGCATCAGCCTGACGCCGATGCTCTCGAGTTCTTGGCGACCCCGGTCATAGAGCCCTGAGATGGCGTCGTCAGCGAGAACGATCCGAAAGTCACGCTCGCTGGCTTCGTAGATCGACGTGCGCGGGCAATTGGGGAAGTTGCAACCACAGAAGACCACGGTTGTCGCGCCGCTGTTTCGCAGGTGGCCTTCCAGTGGTGTCGCATAAAACGCGCCCCAGCGCGGCTTGTAGATCACGATCTCCCCGGGGCCGACCTCTTGAGGGAGTCCGTCGAGTAGGGCGGTTGCGTCGAGCGCAAATGAGCGTGGGCGCTCGACGATGCCGGGCGCCAGCTGCGATCCGCTCGAGCCGGGCGCTAGGACGGCCACCCCCGCTTCTACGGCCGATCGGCGACACAGATCGACGTTGCTGCCGTCCCTGCGATACAGGCGCACGATGTGGATGATCGGCCTGCCCGCCTTCCGGAAGGCGGCTGCGAGGGCGGCGACCCTCGGGACAGCCGCCGACGTGCCCGCGATCTCCAGAGGTTGACCGTCCAGCGTGTCGACCTGGGTGTCGATCGTGATCAGCGCCGCCGAGCTGAAATCCGGTGCCAAGTAATCCAACGCGAAAGCGATCCTAGCCCGCAACGCTCGTCGGGACACAGTTCTCGCCAGCCCGATGCCCACCCGCAACCGAAGCTCATGCGGCTTCTCAGCAGCCGGCTTCCACACCCATCTGGGCGACAGGGCCGGTTTTCGCGCTTTGCGACAGTGACGGTTCCGGGCAGCCCGCCGAGCTACGCCGCGATGCGCCGGGGAGGCCAAGCCCCTGTCTTGACGCGCTCGTAGAGCGTGTCGGGAGCGAGATCGGCACCGCCCGGCCAGGTCACCGTTCCGGACTCGACGTCGAGCTGGGCGGCCAAAAACCCCTCCGGGGTACGGGCATCCTCGAAGACTGGGCCGTTCATCCGAGAGAGGACCTCGACGTCGCCGGTCAAGCCATCCTCGAAGACCAAGCCGAGTACGCCGTGTGCACGAACGGCGACGGTCGTGAGATGTGGGGTGAGACCGATCATTGGAGCGGTTCGATCGCCTGAAGTGTCTCACCGGCGCGCGCGCGGCGCCAGTTCTCCGCAAGCGCATCCTGGTGCAGCTCCGCCCACGCAAGAACGAATCGCAGATGCCGTCGACTCAGCGAGCTATCGATCGGCTCGAGGCTGTCGATGCGCACCTTGGCCTCGCCATCGGCGTGCAGCGCATGGAAGTGCGGCGGATCGTGGTCATCGAAGTACATCGTGATCACGAGCCCGAGGAAGCGGCTGATCGCCGGCACGAGCCCATCCTCGCCGCAGGATCGGTCGTGATCGGCTCGCCAGGCCGCCGCGCCGGCTGCTCCTTCCGCGTGAGCGGCGGCGCCGCCGCCTGCTGCGACCAGGATCGCGACCCGAGATTGATCGGGGACACGCGCGGGCTGTGGCGGGCAGGTGCGGTCCCTAGCGCAGCAGGCGTAGGCCGGCGCTGGCGGGGATCATCGGTGCGCGCCGCGCGTGGACGGTGTCGATGATCTCGGCGTTGTCGATTCCCTCCAGGTAGACGGACGTGATCCCGAGGTTGGCGTGCCCCAGTTGGCGCTGGATGACGTTCAGCGGCACACCCTCGCGCGCCATCTCGACCGCGTGCGCGTGACGCAGCTGGTGCGGCGCGAAGCGCCGCCGCACGCCGGCCTTCGCGGCGGTGCGCCGCAGCTGCTGGCGGACGCTCGTCGTCGTCAGCGCCCTCCCGCGAGTGCGCCCGTCGATGACGCAGAACAGCGGACCGACGGGGATCTGCACGCGGTAGGCAAGCCACGGACGCAACAGCTCCCATCCCCACTGATCCATGCCGACCTCGCGACGCTTGTCGCCCTTGCCATGGCACACCAAGATCGCGCCGCGATCCGCATCCAGGTCGCTCTCGGTCAACGCGAGCGTCTCGCTGATCCGCAGGCCCGCGCGCCACATCACGACGATCAACCCCCGCAAGCGCAGGCCGTGAGCGCGACCACCGGCGTGGCGCATCACGAGCACGATCTCCTCGACGCTCGGAGGATCGGCGCGATAGCGCATCCCCTTGTTACGCGGGACCTGACCTCGCCGATGACCCGGCAACGTGGCCGCCGACCGGCGGCGACCAGCAGCATCCAACAACACGACCGGCTCCATGATCCCTCCCAGCGTCGATGACGCCCCGACCGTCTCACGACACCGCAGCCGAGCGCCAGCACCAACGGCCCCCCGATCCCACCCGACTCAGGAAGGACTCGAGCGGCCCATCAAGGCGCACCCGGATCCGTCGAGAAGACAAAACTCTGCTCGCGCGCGAGGCCCGGAGCTTCTGTCTTGGCGGCGACGGCCGCGATCGACGATGATAGGCCGATGAATGCGAGTTTGCTGAGCGACCTTCGGAGGAGGCCGTGACGACGTACAAGGGAATCGCGGCGGTCACCTACGCGCTGCCCATCTGCTGACGACCACGATTGCGCAACCGCTGCCTGAGGCAACCGTCACCGTTGGCGCACTGGACGACGGTCACGCCGGACCAGCTGACCCGCCGCGGCTGAACATTCTGCTCGTAGAGGTCACACCCGTGACCGACGCGATCGCCGGCCCCCCACTCGCTAGCGGGCCCACCACGGCGACGGCGACACCGCTGAAGCTCTTGTACCTGTTGTCGTACTTCGGCCCCCCGCAGAAGGCCCAGCTGATGCTCGGCGCGACCGAACTTGCCCTGCATCAGCGTCCCGTCCTTGAACCGACGCTGATCCGCGAAGCGCTGGACAACCACCCTGACCTTCAGGATTGCGGCCTGGATCAGCAAGAAGAGCGTATGCGGATGCTGCCAAGCGCCCTAGCCCTCGATGAGCTCACGCGCCTATGGTCGTGTCTGGGTCCTACGCCCTATACCTTGTCGACGCTCTACGAGGCGTCTGTATTGACGCTGACGCCCGCGTAGTTAACAGGCCCGTACTACGTCGAAACGGCAGTCAACGTCACCGACGACACCGTCGCCGTCTTGGAGCGGCTCAGCGGCGTGGTAGGAAGCGGTAACGCTGGCCATTTCGGGGCCGGACTGGCGGCGACCGCAGTCAGCGACGGCGGGGTACTACGCCCTGGGCACCTGCGCCGTGACCGCTGGCTGAACGCGCGTTGCTCTCAGCCAGCATGCGATCGGGCTCGCGCAGCTTGCGGATGACCTGCTCCGGAGTGTGCCTGCGTCCCTTCACACGCGTCCCTGCTCGCCCATCATCACGGGCGGATAGGAGTCTCACAAGCACCGGACCGGACCTATGGGGTCACGCCAGTGTTTACGCGCCTTTCGCTTCCGCGCCGGCGTCAAGTGCGTCGCGTAGGGCTTCATACATCTCGTCGCCAATCTGATGACGCAGGTTCGCCTCCGCGGTTCGGTACAGCGACTGGTCGGACTGGTAGGCGATCCGCGTTCGGTCGGTGTCCACGCACCACCACTCCAGTACCGCCTGATCCCCAGCCCGTGACCAGTCCTGATTGACCATCGGCCGGACTATCCACCCGTCCCCGTCCTGTTCGACGCGAATCGGCGAGGACCAGCAGACGAAAGGCTTCCAGTCCTCGATCGCCTCTCCGCGGCGGAGCGCTGCTCGGTGGAAGGCACAACCCTGTCCTCCATCGAAACCGCTCCGGTTCGCAAACACGCACGCACCATCGTGAACGACCGTGCGCCAGCGACCGAGGTCATCCTGCTCGAAGGGTTCGTCGAGTTGGCCCTTCCGCTGCCATTCGTCGCTGGTGAGCATCGATGCCCGATGCTTGGTCTGGTCGAGGTCGCTGCCTTTGCGCAAGAACGCTCCGTACGAGCAGCATCCGATGTCGGCCGTTCCTCCGAAACCCGGGCAACCGTGGCCAAAGACGCAGCACCAGCTCGACGTCAGGAACGACACATCAAAACGCCAAAGCGTTCCAGCGCGGTCGCTAAGCGTCAGCCAATCGCGTTGGTCAGCCATCAGAGCTAACGGTCGCCGTGTGAGAAGCAGCGCGTGAGGGCTGGCGCAGCGTCGGGCTCACGGTGGCGCTTTCTCGGGTGGCGCTTTCTCGGGCGGCGCTTTCTCGGGTGGCGCTTTCTCGGGCGGCACTTTCTCGGGCGGCACTTTCTCGGGCGGCACCTTCTCGGGCGGCACCTTCTCGGGCGGCACCTTCTCAGGCGGCACCTTCTCAGGCGGCACCTTCTCAGGCGCCGCCACCAGACCACCGTCCAGCTCGAATGCCTCGGCGTAGATCAGCCTCCCCGGCTGCCTAACGGTCTCACCATCTGCGATGGCGTAGTTAGCAGAAATCTGTTCGTGTTCCTCAATAAGCAGTCGAAACTGCTTGCCCGAAGGGGAGCTGGCGAAGCGGACGCTGCCAGCCCACATAACGAGATCAGGTTGTTCAAGCACATGACCATCGAAGGCGGCCTCGACCTTCGCCACAGCGGGCTGTACGTCGCGCCATGCGAGATCAGTCGAGATCTCGGGATCGCGTTGCTGAACTCGTACGCTGATGCGAGTTGTCTGTGCGCTCAGGTTGTTTGGAGGCGGCTCAACCCTTACGACCGGCGCAGGCCCCCGTGGCGCGACCCCCGATAAAACCACCCGCACGGTGCGCGGGTGATGCGGGTCGCTCGTCACCGACGCCGAGCGGTCCGGTGTGAGCTGTGCGAAGTCCGCCAGCACGACACGCGAGATCTTGGCGTCTCTGAGAGCGCGTGGCTGGTACCGAACCAGCGCCAAGCGCACGAAGGGCATGTAGGTCTCGCTGAAAGTGTTGACCGTGAGATCAGCGAACCACATGCCGCGTTGCTCATCAAACTGCGGAGTGAAGCCGACCACATCAACGAGTCCGGGATTGCCGGTGGCTCCGCGGGCTGTCGCTTCCTCCAGCGTGACGGCCTGATCTGAGGAGGCGAGGTCGGGAAAATGACCGACCGCCGGGTGGCCCGGAAGCTCTCCGCTGACCCAGATCGGATCCATTCCCCACTGTGTGATGAAAGGCTTGAACTTGTCGCGATCGGCGATCGTGAGCGGTCCGCTCGCGTCAAAGCTCCACAGCGCAACCCCTAGCAGCTCACCATCCCCAGACGAGAACCAGGGGCGGTGCAGATACACCCGTAGGCCACCGCCAAAGCGAACGCTGCGCTTCAGATTCGTGTCGAACTGGCGCTCCCAGCCGAAGGTCGGGATCACATAGGCGATGCTTGGCGCGACAGGACGCGCAGAGGCGGGCACATCGACCATCACCTCGTCGCTTACGCGGGTAAATTCCAGCGTGTCGTCTGGTGGAAAGTACTCTCGGTAGCGCGTCGTAGCGACGGCCCTGTAACGCACGCGGCGATGTCGCGTGTCGCTGAGCAGATGACGCGGCGCAGCGTTGGCAAACACAGCCGGCTGGGCTTGGCGCTTCGTCCAGTCGCCAGCGCGCACGAAAGCGACCTGGTCGTGTTCCGGGTCGTAGTAGCCGACCGGGCGCTGCTCCTTGCCGTGGGCTACCAGGTAGTGCTCGTCCAGCCGATGTAACGGCAGTTCGTCGACGTGCTCGTCTCGGTGCACCGTGGTGGGCCTGGGTTGTGAGACGTCGTCGATCGACTCAT
Organism: Actinomycetota bacterium; assembly: GCA_030860005.1. Classification (GTDB taxonomy): domain Bacteria; phylum Actinomycetota; class Thermoleophilia; order Solirubrobacterales; family Solirubrobacteraceae; genus CADCVQ01. The sequence continues at coordinate 4,808 of JALZJA010000483.1, read as the reverse complement.
CCCAGGTCGCCCACAGATCGATCTTTGCGCTGCTGGCGCCGTGGACCTTCAACGCGCCCATCAGATAGGCGTCGGTCGCGCCGAGACGCCGCCAAGAGGTGATCGCAGCCAGTTCTCGCGCGTTCGTCTCGTCTGCGATCGGCTCGCTTTGCAGCGGCTGGGCTTCCCGCGCTTCGGGCAGATCGTGCTCAACGTCGAGTGCGGTGAACGCAGGCCTGCCGATCGGTTGCTGTACGGCATGAACCAGCGTGATCAGCGTCGGGGGTGTCAGCATCCAGTGCCCACCCTCGACCGCGCGCTGTAGCACGTGCGCGATCTGATCGATCTCGGCACCGGGCCGCAGGTACTGCGGGCGGACCTCTGTGACTGTGACGCGCTCGATGTGCTCTCGCAGCCATTGCCACTGTCCCATGAGCTTGAGATCGCCGGGCGCGATGTAGCTGGTCATCGGCACCGTCGTCATCTGGCCCTTCGGGAGATAGACACTGAGCACGCGCTGCACGGCATCCCATTGGGGCCGGGCGACGGAATCCCCCGGCTTGGGCTCGGAGAGTCTGAGACGGAAGGCCTTGAACTGCTGCCAATCTGCCGCGCCGCTGCCGAACTCGATCAGCGTTGCCGACCCAGGCCGCGGGTTTGGATCGCTGAGCAGGTCGTAGGCGATTGCTGCGGGCGGACCGACGCCGGTAGCTCGGCCGATCGTTGCCGAAGGGGCTCCCGGGAGGTCGCGAAATGCGGCACCGCGCGAAAGCGGATCGGGTAGATGTGGCAGCGGATCGATACGTTCGGTCGGCTCGACAGGAGCGGCCGTGACATTGCCGGCCACCGCGATGCTCGTCTGCTGAAACTCGCCGGCATCTCGCTGTGAGATGAGCTGCCACGTCGCCGGGTCGGTCTTCAGCGCCCCGCCTGGCTCGTCGAAGATGCCGAGCCTCTCGCACATCTCGACGCTGGCACGAGGCGGGACGATGTGGCGCTGAGCCGCGGTGAGATCTGCGGCGTCTGCGTCTTTCGTCGGATCCGTGTTGTAAGTGCGGATGACGATGCGGTCCAGATTGGACCCGGGGTCGGTCAGAGATTTGGAATCGCGCACGATGAGTAGCGGCGCGGCTACCGGCTCGTACCGCAGATAAGCAAAGCCCTCGGGATCGCGCGGTAAGGCCATGAGCGCGCTGACGCCATCAACGAAGCGGCCTGCGAGCTTCAGGCTGTTGCCGGCGACGTCAACCGCGCGCACGCGAATCCGGTAGCGGGTGCCGAACCGCAGGCGCGGCAACGAGCCTTCCATCACGCTGAACCGCGTTGTCAGCTTGAACGGTGTCACGGGCTCGTTTGTCCGGTAGTCAGGGTCGTCGCGATCCGGAGGCACGGCTTTGGCGGGATCGGCATAGCGGCTGAGATGTTTGCCGGGCATCTCGACGCTCAGACTCCACCCCGCCCAGCGGGCGATCGACTCGTGCAGGTACAGATCGTTGTCAGTCGGGGTGGCCCCGGGTGCGGGTTGCATCACCGCCAGCTGTACAAAACCTTCCTCCTCGTCGGTCTCGAGGCGCACGCCGTCAACGAGATATTCCCCGCTGCGCAGGTGCAGCGAGTGCCAGTCGTTCGTGTTGGAGTCCCACACATCGAGGCGATAGCCGCGCACCAAGTCCTCGGCGAAGAAGGGCGCTGCCTGCGCACCTCCTCGCAAAATGTCGTTGAACGCCTTTGAGCGTTGCATCGACTCCAGCAGATGCAGTGCTCGGCGGTCGGCAAACAGCGACAACCCGCCGGAGCGCAGCGACGGCAGCGTCGCCTCGGGATCGAAGACCTGAGGATGCGGGGCCGGCTCGGGCTTCGCAGAGGGGTCGAGGTTGCGATCAGCGCCGGGGTTGTGCCACGTCTCAGCCAGCATGATCGTCTTGTGCATCGCCCCGTCGACATCGACCTGAGCGAGGCCGAAGCGTGCCGGATGGAGATCGAGCAGTCCAATGACCGGGGGCTGTTTGACCGGGCCGCTCAGGGCTCGTGGTGCGGTCGCAAACAGCCGCCGGTCGACGCCCTGCACATGGACATACGCCGTTCGCAGCTGCGGGACGAACGGTTGGATCGACCATTCCCAGCCGGGCACGACCTTTTCGACGGTGATGGTGCCGAACTGGCCCATCGGCGTCATGGGAACGAAGTCGGCTGGGAGATGTAGATCGAATACCAGCCCGAGCGCCCGCTGCAGGGCCGGATATGCCCCGAGGCTTGACAGCACCTGGTGAAAATCAAGCTGTCTTCCCCAGTCGGGCTTCAGGTCTTCGCGGGGCGGGGTCGGCATGTGATGAAACACAGCAAACTGTAGTGCCACGGCGCGATGGCCGTCCCGCGTGGGCGCTTCGAAGGTAAGCCCCTCGTCGTCTCGGTCGCCGCTGTTCCCCGTGCCGCCGAGGCGGCCCGATCTGTATAGGTCTCTGACCTGCCGACGCCACCGCGACGCGCTGTCGGAGTTCCAGTGCACGTCGAAGCCGTCGATCAGTTCGCGCAGCACCGCGCGGTTGCCGCGCCGGTCATCGCGTTGGGTGCCAGGCGCGGGCGCGGGAAGCGCGAGGCGCAGACCGGCTTCCTGGTAGATCGACTTCAGCGCACTCAGGGTCTCGCGAACCGGGTAGGAGATGAGACCGTGCTCGGAGTAGTCATCGAACGTGTGTGAGCGCACGAACGTATCGGCTTTGAAGATCGCCTCCCACAGGTCTGGGCGCAGTGGCTGGCGATCGACGGACGCCTCGAAAAGCCCTGCGTTGCTGCGCATGACGACGGTGAGGCCGTCTTGTTGTAGACGGCGCGTCCACGAGAGCCAGTCGGCGAACGCTCCGAGATGGCCTTCGCCCTGCAGTCGTGGAGATACGACGATCGAAGCCGGCAGGTTCTCCGAGCCCAGCGAGACACCGCGAGGCATGGGGGTGAAGAGGATCGTCTGTGCTGGCGCCATGACCCTAATGTGGTTCCTCTACGTACCAGCGCCAATGGACACTTGGCCTGGCTGACTCACGCGAAGGCCTTTGCATATTTGCTCCATGTTTGCGGCGTGCTGAACATCTCGACGAACTTCGGATCTCCGTTCGTGCCGCCGAAAGCGCGCTCCACCGTCAGCTCGACCGATTTGCTGAAGAGCACGACATCCACTTGGATGGTGAGGGTCGCGCGGCCGTAGGCTTTATCTTTGACACCGTCGTAGGTGAAGCTCAGGTTGAACTCCACCGAGATCGTGATCAGACCGAGAACCTTCAGGGAGCCACCGACTCTCAGGTACCCGGACAGCGTGGCGAGCAGCTGGTTGCCCGGATCCTGGCGCTGCATCGCGAAGTAGATCCCGGCCATCATGTGCACGCCGCCGCTCGCGACGCCGATGTCGATCGCGGCTGTGGCGCCGAACTCGAACGAGGCTTCCAGCTCCTTGATGCCTGCGGTGTCGAGCTGCAGATGAAAGAAGCCGCCGCCGCCGAAGATTCCTACGGCGAGCAGGAACGGATGGGGCCGTTGGGAGACGTTGAAGTCAAAGACGGGCTTGCCATCGAGGAACGGCAGGGTCAGCGCCGCGCCGAGGCTCACGTCCTTGAGCGCGAAGACGCCCACGGCGATCGGCGGAAGGGCGATCGCGAATCCGGCGCGTATGCCCGCCGGCGATATGTCGAGGCTCGGCCCCTTGCCGAACAGATTGGGCGGGATCGCCTCGCGAAGCTCGTTGACGAACTTGAGGTCGCCGGAGAACTGGACGGGATCCTTCGCGGCGAGCTTGACATCGACTTTGGGCTTGGCGTCGGCGTCGGTGACGAATCCGAACTCAACGAAGTTGATTGAGATCGACTTGAGGATGCTGACCTGAAAGTTCGTCAGCTTGCCATCGAACTTGGATATCGGCGGATCGCCGACACCAGTGAGGCTGACGGACTTCGTGATCTTCGCGTGGATGCTCAGCGTGCTCGTCTTGCCCGGCGGGTGGTCCTTGGTGAACGCGACGAGAGCTCCGCTGTCGGGCGGCAGTTTGAGGTTCTGGATTGCCGGCTTCCAGTCAAGTGTGGTAGTGATGAGCTTGCCGCCCGGGGTGGGCTTCGTGACGGTCTTCATCTTCGGCGCGTTTGCGCCGAGGCTGTCTCCTTTGGGCAGCAGGTCCGCGAGGTTGAGACTGCCAAACAGCTTCGCGAGTCCGCCGCCGAAGAACTCCTCGGGTTCGAAGCGGTCCAGGAGTGCATCCTGCACCTTGCCCGATAGGGGCCCGAGTTCGCGCGACAGGGTAGATACCGCGAGGTTCGGAGTGGCAAATCCGCCTGCCTTATCGGCGCTGAAGTTCACGCCCAGGACGTCCGCTGCAAGTCCGTCGGGCTTGACGATCTCCGCGAACACGCCGGTGCCGGGGCTTGCGGCGAAGCCACCGGCCACGAACGCTTCCGCGAGGCGTATCGATGTCGGCTGGTCGGTGCCGAGCAGCTCTTGGACCTGCGGGATTCGAACGTCGGCCTTGAGCAGGCGCGGCCCGGCGTCCGCCCCGCCCATCACGAAGTTCAAAGCGTCAGTGACGAGCTGCGTGTTGTCGTTTGTCTTGGCCGGATCGACGCTTGGCTCGGCGAACATCAGCTTCTGTCCTGGCACTCGCGCTGTGCGCGATTGGAGGTTCGCTGGGTTGTTGTAGGCGGCGGAGACGACAGGTCGCGTGGCCCCGTCCTCACTGACCTCGATCTTGCAGCAAGGTCGGAACGCGGTCGCTTGCAGTAAGCGCGTTTGACGAGTTGTCGGCGTGGTCTGGGGCGCTGAGGAGGCTTGTTTTGGGCGCCTCGGGCGGGGTG
>JALZJA010000111.1 GCA_030860005.1 Actinomycetota bacterium | reverse complement strand
GCCGTCTGCGAGCAGCGACGCGACGGTGATCGCGACCAGGACGGCGACGAACAGCTCGACGTCGCTCAGCGGGCGCGATCCCCGTCGCCGCCTCAGGTTCACCCGGTGGCACCCCGGACGATGATGCCCGCCCCGCACGCTGCGCGCCATACGTCGACGGTCTTGTTGAAGTCGAAGTTCGGGTTGTAGTAGAGATCTCGGAAGCCGTCATTCAGGAATCCCGAAGACAGCAGTTCCGGACCATGGAAGGGATTGCTCAACCACCGCCGCCACTCGGAGAGGGTGTTGATGGCACCGTTGACCTCTTCCCAGGCTTGGGCTCCGATGACCCCGACGAAGCACGCCTTCGTATACGACGCGAGCGTGTTCCAGTGAGTCTTGACCCACTTCCTTCCACGCTTGACGACGCGGGCGGCCTGGTTTGTCAATGTTTTCACGCGCTTGGCCGTGAGCTTGACGCCCCTGCCGGCCGAGGCCTTCAAGACCCTACCGGCCGAACGGAGCTTCTGCGCGGACCTGGCGGTCTTGATGGCCTTCGCGACGCGCACCAGCGCAGCGCCGGCGGCGATTGCGCACGGCACGCACCAGCGGGCCTGCGCGCCGGGTCGCGTCTCGCTCGCAGAACGCTGCGGGGCCTACGCCGCCTGGGCTGGACCCGCGGCCACGAGCAGCAAACCGAGCAGCGCGATGATCGGCAGGGAACGACGTACCAGCATGTGAACCTCCATCTGGTCGTGACTTTAGACGGACGACCCTGTCCTCCCCCGTTATCCGAAACCTATCAGCGCGACATCGCGCGACGCAGCACCCGGAACTTCACCTTCTGCGTGGTGCTCGTCCGGCCATCCGCGGTCGTCGCGGTGACCCGTGCGATGTAGGTGCCCGGCGCGAGCGTCGTCGGCGCCTGCCGGAGCACGATCCGCCGGCGGCCGGACTTCAGCCACCGCGTGACCGCGAGGCTCTTGCGCTTGTCGAGGGTGTTCTTGCGCTTGTCGAGGGCCTTCTTGCCCTTGCCGCGCGCGATGGCTCCCGGCGCCACTGACTCGCCTTCGTCGCCGAAGGTGAGGCCGTTCGCGCCCCCGCTGCCGGTGATGTTGACGACGACCGGGGGACCGAGCTGTCCCGGCGCACCCGGCACGCGCTTCGTCGGGCAGCGACGCTGCACGCCCGAGTTCAGCCGGCGCTGGATCGTCAGCTTCACCGACGCGGCCTCCGAGAGGACGAACCCGAAGCTCAGTCGCTTGCGGGTTCCCTTGAACGGAGCCCCGTAGCGGATGCATTTCGGCTCGACGGCGAAGCTCGTCAGGCTCAGCGGCGACAGGGAGGGTGGCGGCGGTGGCGGCGGACCCGGCGGCGGCGGCGGACCCGGTGGTGGCGGCGTCGGCCCGCGGGGGGCATCGAACACTGCGGCGCGAACGTCGGCGTTCTCGTCACCTGCGAGCTGGCTCCGCCAGGTGACCACGGCATCGCCGGCCGCCGAGAAGGCCATGTCGGGTTCGAGCACGGCATCGGAGCCAGATAGGACCTGCGGCGCCTCGATGGGCACCGCCCGCCAGCCCGCGTCGCAACGAGCGCCGCGCCGACCGCATCGTCTGCGTTCGACAGTCGGACCCATGCGACCGTCACCGTCCCGGTCGCGGGATCGACGACCAGGCGCGGGGCGGTGGGCGCGCCGCCGCCGGGCACGTCGACGGTCGAGAATGCGGCGTCAGGGGTCGGCTCGACGCCGACCTTCACCGTCAGCCCAGTGGCTGTCGCCTCGGTCCACGCGATGGCCAGACCGCCCTCGGGGGCGGGCGCGATCGAGGGCTCAGACGCGAGCGCTCCCTCGGGCGAGACGAACCGCGACGCCGCGAACGGGCCCAGCAGCGTCTCGGCCGCCACCTTGATCCGGCCCGCCTCGTCCTCGGAGGCGCTGGTGAACGCCACCTGGAGGACCCCTGCGCTGTCGAACGCGACGTCCGGGGTGATCGCATTTGGCTCGCCCGTGGAGACGGCGTGGATCACGAGCGGGAGTCCGAGCGCGCCGTGGACGGCGTAGACCACGCCGTTCTCACCGAGTTCGTCGAGCACCGTCCAGGCGATCGCGACCCGGCCGTCGGCCCCGACCGCGATCGCCGGATCAGATGCCTCTTCCTCCGCGGCGGAGATCGTCACGGGACCGAGCGGGGTGCCGTCGTCACCGAGCTGCGACGCGACGATTCTTGAATCGTCGTTCACCCACGCCGCGAAGATCTGGCCACCCGGCGCGGTCGCGAGGACGGGTCCCTGAGCGTCGCCGAGGCCGCCGATCGGAGGACCGGGTGCGAAGGGGCCGCCGAGCGGCCGGCGCGCGGTGGACAGCAGCGTCTCCTCGTCGACGTTGAGGGTCGCCCAGCCGATCTCGAGGATGTCGGCGCCGTTGTAGGTGGCCGAGGGGACGCCGGATGCGAGCGTGTCGCCTGGCGCCACATCGACGGGATCGCTGAACGTCGGCGCCGCGTACGCCGTGGTGGTCGCCGCGAAGGCGAGCAGCGCCAGCACGACGCCCGCCACCCCCAACCGGTTCCGCCCTCGGGCCCCCACGGCGCGCGATGCTAGCTCACCATTCAGGTCCATCGCAAGGCTGCCAAGACCTATGCGGCCTCGCGCGTGACCTCGAGCAGGATGTCGGCGGCGCGCACGACCGCCGGGAAGCGCTGCTCGGGATCATCGGAAACGCGCACCGACAGCTGGCTCTTGCCCGACTCGTACAGCGCCCCCGGGATCTGCATGCGCAGCCGCTTGGCGCGCACGGAATCAAGCTCGATCGGTGTCACGGCGAGACGCCCGCCGCGGAAGGTGACCGCGGTCGCGCCGGCCTGGCCAAGCTTGATGCGCGCGCGCTGGAGATCGAGCAGGTTCTGAAGCGGCCGCGGCGGGTCACCGAAGCGATCGGTGAGCTCCTCGCGCAGCAGCTCGATGTCGGCGACGTCGAAGGCACCGGCGATGCGGCGGTGCACGTCGATCTTCGCCTGCTCGTAGGGGATGTAGTCGGCCGGCACGTAGGCGTCGACGTTGACGTCCAGGCGCACCGGCTCGGGCATCTCGACGGCGGTGCCCGCTCGTCCCTCGCGCTCCGATTCCGCCGCCGCGACGGCCTCGTCGAGCATCTGCATGTACAGCTCGAAGCCGAGCGCCGCGACATGGCCGGACTGCTCGTCGCCGAGCAGGTTGCCCGCGCCGCGCAGCTCGAGGTCGCGCATCGCGATCTTGAAGCCGGCGCCGAGCTCGGTGTAGTCCGACAGCGCGGCGAGGCGCTGCGCAGCCTCCTGCGTGAGCGCGGCTGAGCTCGGATACAGGAGGTACGCGTACGCCCGCTCGCGGCTGCGCCCGACGCGGCCGCGGATCTGGTAGAGCTGGGACAGACCGAACACGTCGGCGCGGTCGACGATCAGCGTGTTGGCCTGCGGGATGTCGATCCCGGACTCGATGATGCTCGTGCAGACGAGCACGTCGATCTCGCCGCGCAGGAACGCCAGCATTCGCTCCTCGAGCTCGCCTTCGTCCATCTGCCCGTGGGCGACGCCGAAACGCAGCTGCGGGCACAGCCCGCGCAGGCGCTCGGCGGTCTCGTCGATCGATTCGACGCGGTTGTGCAGGAAGAACGCCTGGCCGCCGCGCGCGTGTTCGCGCTCGAGCGCCTGCCTGACGAGCTCCTCGTCGTACTCGCCGACGTAGGTCTTCACCGGCCGGCGGCCTTCGGGCGGCGTCTCGATGACCGAGATGTCGCGCAGGCCGGCGAGCGACATCTGCAGCGTGCGCGGGATCGGGGTGGCGCTCATCGAGATGACGTCGACGCGCAGCTTGAGCTGGCGCAGGAGCTCCTTCTGCTTGACGCCGAAGCGCTGCTCCTCGTCGACGACGATGAGGCCGAGGTCCTTCGCGCGCACGTCGCGGCTGAGCAGGCGGTGGGTGCCGATGAGGATGTCCACGGCGCCGCTCTGAAAGCCCGCGATCGCCTTGCGCTGCTCGGCCGCCGAACGGAAGCGGCTGACGTGCTCGATCGTGAACGGGTAGTCGTTCAGCCGCTCGGTGAACGTGCCGAAATGCTGCTGCGCGAGAATCGTCGTCGGCACGAGCATGAGCACCTGCTTGCCGGCGTCGGCGGCCTTGAAGGCGGCGCGCAGCGCGACCTCCGTCTTGCCGTAGCCGACGTCGCCGCAGACGAGCCGGTCCATCGGCCGCCCGGACTCCATGTCGGCCTTGACGAGCTCGATCGCCTCACGCTGGTCGGCGGTCTCCGCGTACGGGAAGGCCAGCTCGAAGTCGCGCAGCCAGTCGGAGTCCTGCGGGAACGCCAGGCCGGTGCGGCGCTTGCGCTCTGCGTAGAGGTTGAGCAGCTCGCCGGCGAGCTCCTGCGCGGCGCGGCGAGCTCGCGCCTTGAGGGTGTCCCATGCACGGCCGCCGAGCTTGGACAGCTGGGGCATCGCGCCGCCGGTTCCCCCGGCGCCGACGTAGCGGCTGATCTTCGCAAGCTGGTCGGAGGGAACGAAGACCCGGTCGTCGCCCAAGTACTCGAGGTACAGGTAGTCGCGGGTGACGCCGGCGACCGTCTTGCACTCAAAGCCGGCGAAGCGGGCGACGCCGTGGTCCTCGTGGACGACGATGTCGCCGGTGCGCAGGTCGGCGAACGAGCGCAGCACGCCGCGGCGCCGCGCGGCGTGATCGCGCCCGCCGCTGCGCTCCGGGCGGCGGCGGCGAAACAGCCGGTGCTCGGGGATCACGGCGAGCCTCAGCCCGGCGGCGATGAAGCCGTCGCGCAGCGCGACGTTGGCGAAGCGCAGCGGGTTCTCGATTCCAGGCGGGTCTCCCTCCCCGAGCCACGACGCCTTCAGCCGGGCGAGGTTGTAGGCCGCCCGCTCGCCTCCCCCGCGCTGCGGCCACGCGACGACGGTGGTGTAGCCGGAGCGCACGAGCTTTTCCAGCTCGGGCTCGGCGTCGCGCAGCGAGCGTGCCGCGAAGTCGGGCGCCTGTGCACGGAACTCGAGCGGTTGCCCGCTGTCAAGCGCGGACAGGCGCGCGTGGGCGCGAGCGTCCAGCGCGGCGCGGATGTCGTCGGGCGCGACGTAGAGATGGTGGGCGTCGGCGTCGTGGAACGCCGCGCAGACGTCCTGCCAGTGGTCGGCGAGCGCGGGCTCGATCTCCTCCTCGGCGGCGAGCAGGACGGCGGCGCCGGGCGCGAGGTCGAGAAACGACTCGAAGCGGTCGACGGGCAGCAGCTCGGCGACGTCCGGCCGGTCATCGGCCTCGGTTTCCAGGGCCGCAATCTCCGCGAGCTCCCGGTGCTCGGCCGCGAGCTCCGCCGCGGGCGCGATCTCGACCTCCCGCGTCTCCCCCAGCGAGCGCTGGGTGAAGGTGGAGAACCAGCGCAGCGACTCGATCTCGATGTCGAAGAGGTCGACGCGCACCGCGCGGTCCTCCGTCGCGGGATAGATGTCGAGCAGCCCGCCACGGGCGGCGAACTCGCCGCGGTCCTCGACCTGATCGACGCGCTCGTAGCCGGCGGCGACGAGCGCGGCCATGCACTCGTCGAGGTCCAGCAGGTCGCCGACGCGCAGGTGGAAGGAGTGCGGGCGCAGCGCGGGATCGGGCACCTTCTCCGAGAGCGCGACGGCTGACACGACGACGACCGGCGCATCGTCTTCCGGCGCCTCGTCGAGTAGGGCGTCGAGTGCCGCGACGCGCAACCCGACGAGGTGCGGCGGTGGCGTGAGGTGCGACTCGTAGGCGACGCCGCGACTCGGGTAGAAGCGCACCGGCCGCGGATGCAGCCAGGCGCGCACGTCGGCCGCGAGATCGCGCGCGTGGCGGTCGTCGCCGGCGACGACGAGCGTCGGCCGAGTGGGGTCCTCGTCGGCGACCGCCGCCAGGACGTAGGGGCGCAGCGACGCGGACACGAATGCGCGACCGCCATCGCGCGCGAGGGTCGCGCCGTCGGCGGCGACGTCGTCGGTCAGGTGGGAGAGGAGCGTTCGCAGCGACATCGCAGGCACAGCGACCGCGCAACTGCGTGGCCGGACGATCCAGTCTAGGAGGCGCCCGGGAACGGTCTCCTCGGTGCCCTCGATTCTGGGAACCTCACCGCGTGGCCTACTTCGCCTACGGCAGCAACATGCACCCGGAGAAGCTGCGGCAGCGCTGTCCAGGCTCGGGGAACGCCCGGGCGGCGAAGCTCGTCGACCACCGTCTGGCGTTCACTCGCAGATCAACGCGCACGTTCCCGGGCAGCGGCGTCGCCGACCTCCTCGCGGCGGAGAGGATGACCGTCTGGGGTGCGCTCTACAGCATGAGCGACAGGGACCTCGCTGCGCTCGACGCGATCGAGGGCGAGGGCGAGGTCTACGAGCGACGCGACGTCACCGTGACACTGGAGAACGGAACACCGGTCGCCGCGGTCGCATACACCGTCATGATCGACGAGCGGCTAGAGAACGAGGTGCCGCCGAGTGCCGCCTATCTCGACCAGATGCTCGCTGGGGCACTGGCCTGCCGGCTCCCGGAGGCGTACCTCACGTTCCTCGAGTCGCTGCGCGAGACGCCCGATGCCGCCTACCGCCGCGGCCTGCTCGTCCACTCCACGCGCAGCCGCGCGGAGGCGCGCGGCCGGCCGCTCGTCAAGGTCTGGCGGGCGTACGCGTCGGAGCACAAGCTGCGCGGTCTGGTCGCCGTCGTGTACCGGGACCGGGCGGCGCACGCCGAGCTGTGCGTCAGCGGCCGCGAGTGCTATGGCGATCGAGCTGGTGCGGCGCCGCAGCCGCAGCTTCCCGCTCGTCTCGCCGCGCGCGCAGGTTCTGCCGGCGTGGCCGCCCTCGTGGCTCGACAGCGAGAAGGGCGTCGTCGTCCTGAACGAGAAGAACGTCCGGTTGCTGGGGATCAGCGAGGGAGACGTCGTGCGTGTGTCAGCCGTTGTGCACGACGGCGGCGCCTACGCCGTGAATGCGCTGGCGCGCCGGGTGTTCAGCGGTTCGGCGGACACGGTCAGCCGCGACGGCAAGGACACGGCCTATCCGAAGATCAACGAGATCTACCTCGACCAGGACGCACGCGCGCAACTCGCGGCTATCCGGTGACGGTCGGACCCGACGTCGGCCGGCTGTTCGCCAGCCGGCTCGCCGTGTACGGCGTGACCCTGTTCCTGGGAGCGCTCGCGCTGCGCGAGGCGTTCAAGGAGGGGTTCTCCACCGTCGGCGTCGTGACGATCGGCCTCGCTGTGCTGTTCACGGTCGTGCTCGTGCTCGTGGACATCCGCTCGCGCGTGCGGTACTAGCGGCCGCTAGGCCTCGCGCTCGCCCAGCACGATCGCCTCGGCAGCCGCGGCCGCGCGCTCGATGAGGTCGGCCACGTCGGCCTTCGGCTCGCGGAACGCTCCGAGCACGTGCGCGGAGACGATCTGCGGGTCGGTCGAGTCCGGGCGCCCGACGCCGGCGCGCACGCGCGGGAAGTCCGGCCCGCCGAGCTCGGCCTTCAGCGACTTGAGTCCGTTGTGGCCGGCGAGCCCGCCACCGACGCGGGTGCGCACGTCGCCGAAGGGCAGGTCGATCTCGTCGTGCAGGACGAGCACGCGGTCGAGCCCCAGCTTGTAGGTGCCGCGCGCAGGTCCGACGGAGCGGCCGGCGTCGTTCATGTAGGTCTGCGGCAGCAGCACCGCGACGCGCGGTCCGCCGGGCCCGGCCCGACCCTCCGTCAGCAGCCCGTTGAACCTCGACCTCGCGCGCGGCAGCTCCCAGCGTCGCGCAAGCACGTTGGCGATCTCGAAGCCGAGATTGTGGCGCGTCCCGGCGTAGCTCGAGCCGGGGTTGCCGAGCCCGACGACGAGCCAGTCGACCGGCCCGCTCGTGGCGCGGCCGGAGAGCCGCACGCTTGGCCCTGCTACTCGCCGTCGTCGCCGGCGGCGGCGCTTTCGGCTCCAGGCGCCTCGTCCGCGGCCTCCTCGCCGACGAGCCCGGTCTCCTCCTCGATCTCTTCCGGTTCCTCCTCGAGGCGCGGCGGCGTGAGCGTCGCGACGACGGTCTCCTCGAGGTCGTCGAGCATCGTGACGCCGGCGGGCGCGCTGACCGCGGCGAGCGTGAGCGTGTCGTTGATCTGCATCCGCGACACGTCGAGGACGAGCGACTCGGGGATCTCGGCCGGCAGCGCCTCGATGTTCACCTCGCGCGTGACGTGCTCGAGCACGCCGCCCTCCTTGGCGCCCGGTGCATCGTCGCCCCCGACGAGCTCGAGCGGCACCACGGCGTGGATCGCGACGTTGAGGTTCACGCGCAGCAGATCGACGTGGATCGTCTCCCCGCGGACGGGGTGGAACTGGGCGCTCTTGAGGACCGCCGGCACGGCGTCGCCGTCGATGCCGACCTCGAGCACGGCGCCGCGGCCCGCGAGCGCGTGGCGCAGCTCGCGCTCGTCGGCGCTGAACGCCAGCGGCTCCGCGCCGCCGCCGTACAGGACGCCCGGAACGCGGCCGGTGCGGCGCAGGCGGCGAGTGGAGCGCGATCCTTCAGCGGTGCGCGGAGCGATCGACAGCTTGGTGCTTTGCGAAGCCATGGCGACGGCGAAGGGTAGCGAACCGCCCCTCTCCCACGACTAGCCGCCGTACTGCTTGGTGGCGCCGAAGGCCCTCTGGAGATCGAACCAGGCGGGCTTCTTCGTGCCGTCGAAGCGCAGCACGCCCTTCTGGTGGATCGGCGGCTCGGGTCGCGGGTTGCCGCCGTCCCAGTTGGGCCGCACGCGGAACTCCTGCAGCGCCCAGTACAGCGCGCCGCTGAGCCACGACTTCGACGCGTAGAGGGCGGTGTGGAAGCGCACGAAGTCCTGCTGGAACTCGAACGTGCCCTTCTCCTCGATCGGGCCGGAGCGGTTGGCCTCGGCGCCGAACTCGCTGACGATGAGCGCCTTGCGCCGATAGCACTTGCGCGCCTGGTCGAGGTAGCCCGACAACAGCTCGCGGCCGGCGAGCTGCCCGTTGGGCCCCGGATACCAGCCGAAGTAGCTGTTGAGGCCGAGCAGGTCGAGCGGAGCGTACTCCGGCCGGCAGCCCGCGGAGGGGTAGCCGTTGATCGCCAGGCCGACCGGCCGCGTCGGGTCGAGCGCCTTTGCCCGGCGCGTCGCGCGTTTGATGTAGAAGCCGATGACGGGGCCGGCCCGCGACGACAGCTCGTTGCCGATCGACCACACGAAGACCGATGGGTGGTTGCGGTTGGCGAGGATGTTGGCCTCGACCTCTTTCGCCGCCAGCTTGCGGACCGAGAGGCGCTTGAGCGCAGAGTTCTTCACGGCGTACACGGGGATCTCCGACCAGACCATGAGCCCGAGCCGATCGGCGAGCTCGTGGATCTCGGGGTGGAACGGATAGTGCGAGCGCAGCACCGTCGCACCGAGCTCCCTGGCCTGGGCGACGATCTGCTTGCGCCTCGCGCTGCTGATCGCAAAGCCGGTGGTGGGATCGTCCTCGTGCAGGCCGACGCCGCGCATGCGGACGGCGCGCCCGTTCAGCGTCAGCCTTCCGTTGACCACCTTGATCAGGCGGATACCGCTGCGCAGGCGGTAGCCCTGCACCTTGCTCCCACCGGCCCTGACCGTGAAGCGCACCTTGTAGCGGTGCGGACGTGCGGGCGACCACAGGCGCGGGTTGCGGATCTTGATGCGCGCTTCGAAGGTGCCGAACTTGCCGGCCCCGATGTTTCGCGAGCCGCCGAAGCGCAGCCCGCGCCCGGCGTAGGTCCCGCTCACGCTGACTCGGCTCGCACGGCGCCCGTAGTTGCGCAGGTTGATGCGGGCGAGCACGGTCGCGTCGCACGACGAGCACTTCAGCATCGGGCGCACGAGCACGGATGAGATGTTGACCCTGTCGACGCGCTTGAGGTAGACCTCGCGCAGCAGCCCGCCGTAGTTCCACCAGCCGCCGGCGGGATCGCCCGAGCCGGTCAGGCCCGAGGGCGGGAAGTCGGCGGCGAGGCGGCGGTTGTCGACGCGCACGACGAGCCGGTTCATGCCCTTGCGGTTCAGCGCGCGGTTGGGGATGCGCAGCTCGAACGGCAGGTACGCGCCCGTGTGGCGCCCGACCCTCTTGCCGTTGAGCCAGACCTGCGTGCGGTAGTTGACCGACTCGAAGCGCAGAAGCCACGCCATGCGGCTGCGACTGTCGGGCAAGCGGAAGTCCTTGCGATACCACCCGACGGTGCCGGTCATCGACTCGACGGAGTTGTCGCCGGCGTTCCAGGCGTTCGGGACGGTCGTCCTCGTCCAGCCGTCGGTCGTCTGCTGCGTCTGGAAGCCCTGGGCGACGCCGACGAGCTCCTTGTCGAGCCGGAAGAGCCAGTCGCCGCCGATGAGATACCTGTTGTCGGGACCGTCGCTGTACGTCGCCCCGCGCGTGATGCCATCCATGGCCTGGGCGTGGGCCGCGGGCGCCGCTGCCGCGAGGCCCGCGAGGAGAATGATGAGAAGAGCGAGCTGGCGGCGGATGTTCATCGTCGTTCGCACAACACCGCTTCTGTGCGGGAGTTGTGATGCGGTCACCGGCAGCTCGATTCGCGGCCGATGGGGGTGCTGAGGCGCAGGAGCCTAACGGAGCTACCGGCGATTGCGTTTCCCTTACGGCGCACGACCACGCATTGAACCGTCGTCAGCCGCCCCGGCGTGATCCACACGACGCGCGTGGGCTTCGTGCGCGACCCCAGCGCGTGCGCCGTGCCGGACTGGTAGAGGACGACCTTCAGCTCCCCGCGCGCGCGCAGGCGGCGTGCGTTGTGGCGGGCCGTCGCGCGGCACGCCTCGTCGCGACAGTCCAGGCGCTCGAGCATCGCCCGGGCGTCGCCGCGCGCCTGCGCGCGCAGGAGCTCGACGACGGCCCCACGCTCGACGGTGTCGGTGTTCAACCAGCGCGCGACGAGCAGGCTGACGCCGAAGAACACGACGACGCCGACGACGATGAGGGCGCGCTTCACGCGCCCATTGTGGCCACCCTCAGCCGGTGCGGTGGAAGTCGTCGCCGTTGAGCTCGAGGAAGCGCTGGACCGAGGCCTCCTGATGATCGAGGCGCTCGGCGGTCCGCCGCGCGTGCTCGGTGGCACGCTCCTCGAAGTCCTCGAGGCAGCGCTCGGGGTCGTCGGAGAGCGGGTAGACATGCGCAAGATCCTGCTGCGCGCAGACGATGCCCAGCGGGGGCCGGCCCTCGGCAAGCGTCCGCGCGCCGCATACGGCCGCGACGAGCAGGCGCCGCTCCGGCGCGGTGAGCGCGAGCGGCATGAGCCGGTGGGCGGGCAGCCGGACGCCGAGATCGATCGAGCGATCGACGCCGACCTCGCCGCCGGTGGCGGCGGCAAGCGGCTCGGTCCACACCGCGAGCACGGTGTCCGCGGCGACGATCGCATCGCGCAGGTCGCGCGCTTGGCGAGCATACAGCTCCTCGGCCTCATCGCGCGTGGACGCATCCGCGAGATCGAGGTCGCATGGAACGCGCAGCAGCTCGGAGGCGCCGACAGCGGAGCCCGGCTCGCGGCCGCCGTTGGCGACGTATGTCTGCAGCGTGCCGAGGTCGCGGCGGCCGTGGAAGATGACGGTCAGCGAGTCGGACAGGGCGAGATCGGAGACCCTCAGGGCGACGGACGCGCTGGCCTCTGCGTCGATGAGCGCACGCTGGAGAAGATCGTCGGCTGGGTCCATCGTGTGCCTCCTTATGCCCTACAGAGACGACTCATTGTTAGCGCACACGGGTACCCTGCGCCACACATGAAAATTCTTTACAAACCGTTCGGATTGATGATCGGCATCCTGGCCGGGATCCTTGCGCGGCAGGTCTTCAACCAGCTCTGGGGCCATATCGATGAACGCGAGCCACCGAAGCCGACCACGAAGGAGTCCACCTGGGGCAAGGTGCTCGGTGCGGCGGCCGTGCAGGGCGTGACGTTTGCGGTCACGAAGGCGGCCGTGAACCGCAGCGGAGCGAAGGGATTTCACTGGCTGACCGGCATCTGGCCCGGCGAGAGGCGCCCCGACGTCGAGTAGACAAACGTCCTAGCGCAGGACGAAGCCGCGCTCGGCGAGCAGCGAAAGGTCGTCCTCGAACGCCGGGAAGTCCCGCGCGCGGAGGTGATCGAACGGCACGCCGTTCGGCCCGCGGCGCCGCAGCCAGCGCTTGAGCACGCCGGCTCCGACCTGCTCCGCCGCTTCGGCGGTGAGCGCGAGCAGGATCGCGAGCTCCGGCCGGTGGCTGAGCTCGCCCGCGAGGACCGAGAGCGGATCGGCGGCGAGGATCTCGCACAGCTCGTCATCCGAGAGGCCGAGGCGCTCCATCAGGGCGACGGCCGGGGAGTCCAACGGGTGAGCGCCTAGAAGAGCTGGTTCTCGCCGCCGAAGACCTCGCTCACCGAGTCGTCGGTGAAGATGCGGCGGATCGAGTCGGTCAGCAGGTCGGCGCACGACAGCACGGTGACGTTGTCGGGCGCGCCCGGGCGCAGCGGGATCGTGTCGGTGACGACGATCTGCTCGAAGTCACCGGCCGCGAGGTTGGCGTAGGCGTTGCCGCTCAGGACCGGGTGAGTCGCAGCGGCGTAGACCGCGTTGGCGCCGGCGTCGAGCACGGTCTGGCCCGCGACCTTGAGCGTGCCGGC
>JALZJA010000088.1 GCA_030860005.1 Actinomycetota bacterium | reverse complement strand
GGAAGCTCGGTAATGGGAACGATGGTCAGCAATCCGGCGATGATGGCGTGGCGCGGCTACCTCGCAAGCGTTCGCTCGGCGCAGGGTGACCGGGCGGCAGCGCGCAAGCTCGTCCTGGAGGAGGTGGAGCTGGCGCGTAAGTTCGGCGCCCCGCGGCCGATCGGCATGTCGCTGCGCGTCGCCGGACTTGTCGAGGGCGGAGCGAAGGGGATCGCACTGCTCGAGGAGTCGGTGGCGACGCTGCGGCGCTCGCCCGCCAAGCTCGAGCTCACCCGGTCGCTCGTCGACCTCGGCGCCGAGGTGCGCCGCCAGGGCTCCCGCTCCGCGGCGCGCGAGCACCTGCGCGAGGGCCTGGAGGCGGCCCGGAGCCAGGGTGCGGTGGCGCTCGAGGCGCGGGCGACGGACGAGCTGGCGGCGACGGGTGGGCGACCGCGCCGCCGGTCGAACGAAGGGCTCGGCGCGCTCACACCCGGCGAGCGCCGGGTCGCGGAGCTCGCGGCATCCGGCATGACCAATCGCGAGATCGCCCAGACGCTGTTCGTGACCGTGAAGGCGGTCCAGTTCCACCTGAGGAACATCTACTCCAAGCTCGAGATCGGTTCGCGGGAGGAGCTGGGCGTGGCGCTTCGCGGGGGGAGCTGAGGGGCTGGCTCTCCGGGACGCGGGCGACGTGGTGCGGTGACCAAGCGCGGCAAGCTCCGCGACTCGAAGCGGGCCGGATCGCCACCGCCCGCGAGCTCGGGCATCGGGAAGTCCTTCGGGTCGCCCGTCGCCAGTCGGGCACCCACGCCCACCGCGGCGGCGTCGATGAGCACCTCGTATCGAGCAGAAGGCTCGCGGTGGACCTACCCGCCCCGTTGACGGTCGCCGCGTCGCTGCGATCGGACCCATTCGCCCGGGTCGGCGTCCCACTCGTGGCCGCCGTCCTCGATCCTGCTCAGGACAGCTTGGTCGTCCTCGAGCGCTCGGCTTACCGTCTCCGCGATGAACGCGCTCCGACGGCGGACGCCGACCTTGCGATCGAGGCGCGCGATCAGCTCGTCGTCGAGGTTTATGTGCAGACGCACTCACACAGACTGGCACACAAACATTCCCATTCACGCCAGCGACGAGCCCAGCCACAACGGCCGCGGGACGTCGCACGCAGGGCCCATGCCCGACGCCATCCGAGGAAGCCGGCCGTAACAGGGTGGGTTCCCTCAGGCCGGCGCGCCCGCCGGACCGGGTCCCGACCCGCGGATCTCGTCGAGGACGTGAAGGACGGCGCGCGTATTCGCCTGGATCGAGTCCCTCATGTCCCCGAGCGAGTCCCTCATGCCCCCGAGCGAAGCCAGCATCGCGTCGCTCGCGTCCGCCTGCTTCTCGACCGCGGCGGCGAGCGAGCGAACAGCGTCACGAGTGGAATGCATGGCGGCGCGGTTGAGCTCGTGCTCGCGGCGGTTGAGCTCATGCTCGCGGCGATTGAGCGTGGTCCTCGCGGATGAGCTCCATGAGCTCGTTGCCTCGCGCCATGTGCCCCTCCATGCGCTCCAGCAGCTCGCCTTCGGCCATCCTTTGATTCTGACACGCGGCGCGAAACAGTAGGCGGACAAGTGGAACAGCTCTGTGACTCTGAGGGCATGCGCAACGCTGGGGCTCGCACCCGGAGCTTCGCGTTGGTCGACCGGGTTCGCTCAATCAGGCAAAGGAAGCGGCTTGAAAGTCAAGCCGGAAACTGTCCACCGAAGGCGGGTCAGGTCCATTAAGCGCGCCACCACAGGCACGAGACGCTCAGGCCGGCACCGGCCGCCGGATCGGCCCGACCGGGCAATCCAGCGATGATCCAGGCTGGGCGCGGACCTGACGACGCTGTCTCCGGTAGCACGGCTATCGCCCCCGTCCACATGGACAGGGGCGATAGCACCGCTGGAGCCGTGTTGGCCAAACAGGCGGCTCGTAGCCGCTTTGGCTCTCGGCGTGTTGTTACTTCGCGACCCTGAAGCTCCAGGACTTCTTCTGGTTGCCGGCGAGCTGGGCGTTCTGGTCCAGCGGATTGCCGACCCGATCCGTGGCTCCCGTCGTGACGGTCGCCGTGTAGGTGGCACCGCGTACAAGGCTCGCGCTCGGGTTGAGCACGGCCTTGTTCCCAACAGGCACGCTCACGGCGGCGGGCACCGCGGTGGTCGTGCCCTTCTTGACCAGCTTGAACGTCCCCTTGCTGAGGGTGCTCGCCTTCATCGGCTCGGAGAAGGTGGCGATCACGTTCGAACCCCTTGCCACCGCGAGCGCGCCAGCGCCCGGCACGACACTCGTCACCCGCGGCTTACGGGTGTCGATGGTCCAACGCCTGAAGGCGCCCACCGGGTCGGTGTTTCCCGCAGCGTCCTTCGCACGCACCTGGAAGGTGTGCGCGCCATCACGTAGGCCCGAATAGACCTTGGGTGACGAGCATGCGCCGAACGC
>JALZJA010000068.1 GCA_030860005.1 Actinomycetota bacterium | reverse complement strand
AGCCTGGCAGCGACATCGTCCGCGACGCCATGCAGCGAGCCGATGGCTGGTTCATGTGCCGTGCTGGTTTCGTCGAGACGGTTCGCGCCGTCGGCCTCGCCGCTGGGCTACGCGCGACGAAGGCCGTAAGGGAGGAATGGCCCGCGTTCGGGGTCGTCGAAGTTGACCAACCGCTCGCCGAGCACGCCGTCGCACTGGCTCTGAACCACGAACTGCGCAGCCTCGACTCGCTGCACCTCGCCGCCGCTCTCCTTCTACCTGGAGAGGACCTCATGTTCGCCACCTGGGAATGCCGCCTTCATTTGGCCGCACGCGCAGAAGGGCTCCAGCTGCTTCCGGAACGGCTCGACTGACGTCGAGGCGCAGCTGCGCCTCGAATGATGCGTAAGGCGGCGGCATCCCGGACATAGTGGTGATGAACCCGATACAAGGAGACGGCGTGGCGAGCGCGCAGGTGCACGGAGTCGAGATCAAGGGACCGGAGGGCGAGCGCTTCGATGAGATCCTGACCGCGGAGGCGGTCGAGCTCGTGGCGCGACTGCACCGCCAGTTCGACGCCACCCGCCGCGAGCTGCTGGCCGACCGGGTGGAGCGCCAGAAGGAGCTCGACTCGGGCGGCTCGCTCGACTTCCTGGCGGACACGAAGGACGTGCGCGAGGGCGACTGGACGATCGCGCCCGAGCCGGACGCGCTGCAGAACCGCCGCGTCGAGATCACGGGGCCCACCAGCCGAAAGATGGTCATCAACGCCCTCAACTCGGGTGCCAGTGGCTTCATGGCCGACTTCGAGGACTCCAACTCGCCGACCTGGACCAACATGATCGGAGGTCAGGTCAACCTCGCCGACGCGGTCCGTGGCACGATCGAGCACGAGGAGGACGGCAACGAGTACAAGCTCAACGAAGAGGTCGCGACGCTGCTCGTACGCCCACGCGGATGGCACCTCCTGGAGCGCAACCTGGTGGTCGACGGCAAGCCCGTGGCCGGCGGCCTCGTGGACTTCGGCCTGTACTTCTTCCACAACGCCAAGGAGCTGCTCGAGCGCGGCGACGGCCCGTACTACTACCTGCCGAAGATGGAGTCGCACCTCGAGGCCCGCCTCTGGAACGACGCCTTCAACCTCGCCGAGGACCACGTCGGGCTCGAGCGCGGCACGATCAAGGCGACCGTCCTGATCGAGACGCTCCCGGCCGCTTTCGAGATGGACGAGATCCTCTACGAGCTGCGCGACCACTCGGCGGGCCTCAACGCCGGCCGCTGGGACTACATCTTCTCGGCGATCAAGCGCTTCCGCACGCGCCCCGAGTTCGTCACGCCGGACCGCATAAAGGTCACGATGACCGTGCCGTTCATGCGCGCCTACACCGAGCTCCTCGTGAAGACCTGCCACCGCCGCGGCGCGCACGCCATCGGCGGCATGGCGGCGCAGATTCCCAGCCGCACCGACGAGGAGGCCAACAAGAAGGCCTTCGCCGCGCTGCGCGAGGACAAGCAGCGCGAGGCGTCCGACGGCTTCGACGGCACGTGGGTCGCACACCCCGACGCGGTGGCCGCGGCGATGGAGGAGTTCGACGCTTTCCTGGGCGACCGGTCCCACCAGGTCGATCGTCAGCGCGACGACGTCGAGGTGAGCGCCGAGCAGCTCCTCGACGTGCCGGCCACCGAGGGCGACATCACCGAGGCGGGCCTGCGCAGCAACGTGAACGTCGGCATCCAGTACATCTCCTCATGGCTGCGCGGCAACGGCGCGGCCGCCATCTACGGGCTGATGGAGGACGCCGCGACGGCCGAGATCGCGCGCGGCCAGGTGTGGCAGTGGGTGAGCCACGGCGCCGAGCTTGACGACGGGCGCCCGATCACCGCCGAGCTCGTGCGCGAGCTCGCGACCTCGGAGCTCGAGAAGATCCGCGAGGAGATCGGCGACGACGAGTGGTTCGAGAAGGAGGGCCGTCCGGGCCTCTCGCGGGAGATCTTCGAGGCGGTGGCGCTGACGGACGAGTTCATCGAGTTCTTGACGCTGCCGGCCTACGAGCGCCTCGAGGAGAACGCGTAGGAGTGTCCTGAGGAAACGAGTTGTGGCGGACTGCGTCGTCGCCGCTCGACGATTACGGCCGGACGCGGGAGCATGAACCAGCGTTCCGCGGCCACGCCGGCCGGTAGCGGCGGTGGAACATGAGCGCGCCGCCGACGATCATCCGTTCGTAGCCGTTGCGCGCCAGCGCCGGGGCAATGTGCTCGAACGCGCTCCTCGAACTCCTCGACCGTCAGCCTGCCCTCGAGATGGTGTGCGCGCAGACGATCGACCACGGCCGACCGGTCGCCGTCGCCGGCGCGCAGCGGGCGTGGCGGTTCGCGCTCGCTGGGCACGCGCCGCACGCTCACGGCAGCGCTCCGGGCTCGTGGCCGTTGGCGCGGCGCGCGGTGGCGGCGTGGTGGCCGCGCCGCCGGCCGTGGGGGACGGATCTGCGGCTCCGCGGAGGATCTCGAAGCGCAGTGCGTTCTCGGGCGGCTGCTCTGGGCTTGTGGAAGGGTGTGGAGCGGTGAACGAGCGTGGCATGGTGGCCGCGGCGATCGTTGCGGGCGTCGCATCGCTGGCCGTGGCCCACGGGCTGGGGTACGACGCCTGGTCGTGGATGGTGTGGGCCCGCGAGTTCTTGCACGGCTCGCTGTCCACCGACGGCGGTCCCTCGCTGAAGCCGCTGCCGGTGCTGCTCGTTGCCCCTCTGACACCGCTGGGCGATGCAGCGCCGCTGGCGTGGCTGGCGCTCCAGCGCGTGTCCGCGCTGCTGGCGCTGCTGCTCGCCTGGCGGATCGGTGCGCGGCTCGCCGGACCCGTGGCGGGCTGGACGGCGGCGCTCGTCCTGGCGGTCAGCCCGGACCTGGGCGTGACCGCGCTCTACGGGTCCTCTGAGCCGCTGCTGGCGCTGCTGGTGCTGGGGGCCGTCGAGCGGCACCTCAACGACCGCGACCGCCACGCCTTCGTGCTGCTCGGCCTCGCCGGCCTCATCCGCCCCGAGCTGTGGTTGATCGTTGCGCTCCTGGCGATCGCTTGGTGGTGGTTCGCCCGCCGGCTGGACTTGGTGGTCATGGCAAGCGTGCTGCTCCCCCCGGCGATCTGGCTGGGAATGACGTGGCTGGGCTCCGGCAGCCCGTTCACGCAATTCCGGGGAGTCCCGGGCGGGTACTACGACGGCGGGCTTGCGGCGCTGGGAGGTGCGACTACGGCGATCGCGCTGCCGGCGCTGGCGATTGCCGCGATCGCCGCCGTGAACGCGGCGCGCCGGCGCCAGCGCGAGGTCATGCTGGTGGCCGCTGTCGGCGTTGGCTGGGTGCTGATCGTCGCCGCGATGACCCAGGTCGGCTATCCCGGAACACGGCGGTACTTCGCGGCCCCCGCTGGGCTGTTCGCGCTGCTCGCGGGCGTGGGGTTCGCCGGACTGGTGGGCGCCATGTCGCGGCCGCGGGCCCGCGCCGCGGCGGCGATCGCGCTCGCGCTGCTGGTGGGCATCAGCGCCTTCCCCGTCGTCCTCAAGACCGGTCGGACGGTCAGCGTTGCGCGTGCGCAGGACGCCGACCTGGCGCAGCTGAACGACGCCATCGCCTTCGCCGGCGGCCGTGACGCCGTGCTCGCGTTCGGCCGCCCGGCGGTCAATCCGTGGCGACAGAGCGCGCTGGCCTGGCGGCTCGACACCCCGCTGGCCGGGGTGCAGGGGACCTGGCACTCGACTGACAGGAGCCCGCACTGGCATCCACCGGCGATCGTGTTCAGCGGCCCCCGCCGCCGCGTGGGGCCCACGCCGGCCCGTCCGCACCGCTGGCGGATGCGGGTGATCGGCCACGTGGGGGCGTGGGAGATCGTGCGAGCGCCGCAACGCTGATCCGCTCGCCGGCGGGCTCGGCCCTGCTTATGCCGACTCAGGCTCCGGCACGCGGCGGCACGGAATCATCACTCGCGCGGACGGGCGTGTGCCACCCTTGAGGCATGCTGGAAACGACGATCCATCGCTCTGTGCTGCTGGCTCCCGATCCGGTCGCTCGAATCGCCGCGTGGTACGCGCTTGATCCCGAGGAGGCCTGGTTGCTGGCGCAGTCGCGCGCGGTGCGCCGCAGCTACGCGGATACCGTGCTTGGCCGCGACGACGAACGGGCGCGGGAGATCTGGATGCTGCGCCAGTCCGACGACGTGCGCGAAAGCTACGTGCGCGACGTGCTGGAGCGCGCCGCCGATTGAGTCGGGCGCTCCACGCGAGCGTGTCGAGTTCTTCATCTCAGCGATGATCAACTCGCCGCACTTGTCCCCGCGCCCCGCGGCGCCGCGTGGGACCTGCGAGGGCGCCCACTGCGAGCGAGTGGGAGTCGCGTTTACCAAACACCTGTTCGGGTAGCACCGTTTCCTAGGGGATAGTTAGAACTAATATCCTTAGCAACTGATGAGGAAAGGACTCTATGGCTACCACCACTTCCAACACCGCCGCCCGCACCACCTCCAATACCGCCGCCCGCAAGGCGGCCACAACCCGCAAGACGAACGCCGTCAAGCGCTCAACGAGCGCCAAGAAGGCCGCCGCGACACGTCGACAGACCGCTGCCGCCAAGCAGGCCGCGCAGGCCAAGCAGGACATGAAGACTCCGGTCGCGCGCGTCGGCGACCTGGCCGAGAAGGCCGTTCTCGTCCCGATCGGCGCGGCTCTCGTCGCTCGAGACAGCGCCGTCGCGAGGATCGACGCGCTGCGCTCGAGGTACTCGACGCGCAGGAAGACCGAGCAGGAGCTGCGCCGCTTCGAGCGCCGCGGCACGAGCGCGATGAAGCGCCTCGAGCGCGACGTCAAGCAGTCGCGCACGCGCATCGAGCGCGAGCTGAAGCGCAACCGCGCGCGCGTCGAGGACGATCTGCGCGCGGTCGTCAAGGACATCGAGACCGCCAGCGAGCCGGTCACGAAAAACGCCGAGTACGTCACGGCGCGCGTCGAGAACGCCGTTCAGGGCGGCCGCAGCGCCGCGGCGAAGGTCCAGGAGCGCATCACCGCCCAGGCCTAGCTTCCCCCGCAGATCGCAGGACCCCAAGCCGGCGCTGCGCCCTTCCTCCCGGGCGCGCGTCGGCGTCTTTTTGAGCAGCACGACCCGGGCCCGCCATCGCGAGCTCTTGTCGGGGCCGCTTGGCGCATAACGTGCGGCCAGCAACCCCGGGTGCGACCAGAGCACCACGACGAGTAGGAGGGAGCGATCCATGACCGGCGAGCTGGCGTTCTTCGAGCTGGGTGTCGACGATGCCGAGCGCGGCAGGGCCTTCTTCGAAGGGCTGTTCGGGTGGAAGTTCGAGCCAGGACCCTCGGGCAACGGCTTCGTGATCACCACGCCGAACGTACCCGGCGGGATGCACGGCAACGATGCGGCCGCGGCGCCATACGTCTTCTTCCACGTCGACGACATGCAGGAAGCGCTCACGCGCGTCCGCGAGCTCGGAGGGAAGGTCGAGGAGATGGACGTGGGGGGCGACGAGGCGTCGATCGCGAAGTTCGGACGCTTCAAGCTCTGCCGCGACGACCAAGGCTCGCCCTTCGGGTTGCATCAGCCGCCCAGCGTCGCCTGAGCCCCGACTCGGTTCGCATGGCGGCGGCCGCCCGCTCAAACGTCAGTCAGCCGGAAAGGTCCGGCTCGTCCGCCGCCGGGAAGCCTGGCAATCGGACCTCGCCAGTCGTGTCCTCCTCGTCCGTATCCGGCTCGACGCCCATCGGCGTCAGCTCGGGCTCGCCCTCCGGCATACCGCTCACAGCGTCCTCGTCGGTATCGAGTTCGTCACCGTCCGGTTCGCGCTCCACTCATCCTCCAATCGCTTGATCGCCGTCGGGCGTCAACGGTCCCAATCTAGAGAAGCCACCGCGAGCAGCCCGCGACGGCCAGACGCCGCGAAGGGTTGGTCCACGCCGTGCAGCCTCAGCGCAGGAGCTTCCGGATCAGGACGGGCATGCCGACACGGATTGCGCGATAGACCTGGGGCGCAAACTCCGGCGCCACGCGGACACACCCGTGACTTGCGGCGAACGGCCTTACGCTGCCCGCGTGGATCGCGAAGCCACGGGCGCTGAAGTAGCTCGCCCAGCGCAGCCAGACGTGATACTCGCGCGACCATGAGCGGCGCGCTTTGCGCCGCACGCGGTAGCGGCCGGCCGGAGTCTCAAAGCCCCGCTTGCCGGTGGATACCGCGTAGATCGCGACGATGCGCCGCTTCTTGACGCGCACGAGCAGCTGGTGACCGAGGTCGACCTCGATGTGCGATGCGCGCCGCCTGCTGGCGGGGCGCAGGACGCGCGGGTTGCGCAGCGCGCGCAGCGTCCGCGGGCCGGCTGTCCCGTCGGACACGAGACGGTTGACGCGCTGGAAGGCCTGGATGGCGAGCGCGGTGCGCGGTCCGGGGCAGCCGTCCACGGGACCGGCGGGGTAATGCAGCTCGATGAGGCGCCGCTGTACGCGGGCCAGATCGGCGTCGCACGCCGTCGCGGCAGCCGTCGCCTGAGGTCCCGCAAGCATGCCGACGCTGAGCGCGAGCAGCGCCAACGCGCAGGCTTCCCCACTTCCGGTCATGTGCTCTCCCGGCGCTATGAGCCCCTACTCACCGAGATCCCAGTACACGCCCCCAGCTCGAAGCCGGCGACGGTCCCCACCTCGAGGAAGGATCTCGAGGCCGCCAGCGACGATGTTAGGCCACGGGCGTCAGCTCCGGTCCTACTTCGAGCAGGACTTGACAGGTGACCAAAAGGTCACGTATCATGGTCGCATGGACGCGGTGTTCAAGGCCCTCGCCGATCCGACGCGACGCAGCCTGCTCGACGAGCTGTTCAGGCAGGACGGGCAGGCGCTCAGCTCGCTCGAGCAGCGGCTGCCGATGACGCGCTTCGGCGTCATGAAGCACCTGAAGGTGCTCGAGGAGGCAGGCCTCGTGACCACCAAGCGGCGCGGTCGCGAGAAGCTGCACTTCCTGAACCCCGTCCCGATCCGGCTCGTCCACGACCGCTGGGTGAGCAAGTACGCCGAGCCCTGGGCCGCGACGCTCAGTGGGCTCAAAAAGACGCTCGAGGAGGACGGCATGGAGAAGGTGTTCGAGATCTACATCAAGACGACCCCGGAACGCCTCTGGGAGGCGATCACCGACAGCGAGCTGAGACGGCGGTACAACTTCGGCGTGGGCGTCAGCTCCGACTGGACTCCCGGCTCGAGGTACGAGGCCGTCCACGCGAGCGGCGTCGACATCGCCGCGGGGGAGAACCTGGAAGTCGACCCGCCGCGCCGGCTCGTCCAGAGCTTCACGGCGCTGTGGAGCGAGGACGTACAGCGCGAGGGAACCTCGAGGGTCACCTGGGAGATCGAGCCGGTCGGCGATTCATGCCGGCTGACCGTCACCCACGACGAGCTGCGCGAGGGCGCCAACAACGAGATCTACGGCGGCTGGCCCCAGATCCTCTCCGGCCTGAAGACGCTGCTGGAGACGGGGGAGTCGCTTACTACGCCTGGCTCGCTGCTCTATTCGGAGGCCCCGGAGCCGGCGGCCTGAGCCCTGATGGACCTGATCGAGGCGGGCCGCTGCATCTCGGTGGCGCCTCGGTCCGGTCTAATGCTTGAAATGCGCCCGGGTTTGCCGGATATGTAGCCTGTGGGTCATGACCTACGTGATCGTCGGCAGCTGCATCAAGGACGACGCCTGCATCGAGGTCTGCCCGGTGGACTGCATCCATCCCAAGCCCGGGGCGCCCGACTTCGAGACCGCGGAGCAGCTCTACATCGACCCTGAGGTCTGCATCGACTGCGACGCCTGCGTGGAGGCGTGCCCGGTCGACGCGATCTTTGCCGGCTTCGACATCCCCGAGAAGTACGACTACGCGCTGGAGCTCAACGATCAGTTCTTCGGCGAGCGCAGTACCGCCGAGCGCACTGCCGCCTGATGGGCCGCATGCGACCGCGAGTGGCGATCGTCGGCGCCGGGCCGGCCGGGGCGTTCGCCGCCGCCTGCCTGCTGCGCGCCCGCGGCGACGCGGAGATCGACCTGTTCGAGCGGCTGCCCACGCCGTGGGGGCTGCTGCGCGGCGGGGTCGCCCCCGACCATCAGGAGATCAAGCGCCTGGAGGACGCGTTCGACCGCCAGACGCTCAAGCGCGGCTGCCGCTTCCTCGGCAACGTGGAGGTCGGGGTCGACGTCTCGCACGCTGAGCTCATGCGCCACTACACGGCCGTGATCTACGCCACCGGGGCCCAGACCGACAAGTCGCTGGGGATCGGAGGCGAGGACCTGCCCGGCAGCTGGGCCGCCACCGAGTTCGTGGCCTGGTACAACGGCCACCCGGACTACCGCGGCCTGCAGTTCGACCTGTCGGCGCAGCGGGCCGTTGTGATCGGCAACGGCAACGTGGCGGCGGACGTGACGCGCATGCTCACGCTGAGTGCCCGTGAGCTGGAGCGCACGGACGTGGCCGACCACGCCCTGGAGGCGCTGCGCGAGAGCCGCATCGAGGAGGTGATCGTGCTCGGCCGGCGCGGTCCGGCGCAGGCGGCCTTCACCAGCGCCGAGCTGCGCGAGCTGGGGCGCCTGGACGGCGTCGACGCGCGGGTCGACGCCGACGAGCTCGAGCTCGACCCGGTGTCGCGCCAGTGGCTGGACCAGGATGGGACCTTCACCGCGCGCAAGAACGTGGAGCTGCTGCGCGAGCTCGCGGCCAGGCCCGCGCGCCCCGAGGCTCGACGGCGGATCGAGCTGCGCTTCCTGCGCTCCCCGGTGCAGATCCGCGGGACCGGCAGGGTCGAGGCGATCGACGTGCGCCGCAACGAGATCGTGCGGGCCGACGACGGCTCGCTGAGGGCGCGCGCCGTGGGCGAGGACGCAGAGACGATCGAATGCGGCCTCGTCCTGCGCTCGGTCGGCTACCGAGCGGTGCCGCTGCCCGACGTGCCCTTCGACGAGCGCTTCTTCGTGCTGCCCAACGAGCGCGGCCGGGTGCTGACGCCCGACGGCGAGCCGCTCCCCGGCGTCTACTCCGTGGGGTGGATCAAGCGCGGCCCAACCGGGATCCTGGGCACCAACAAGCGCGACGCCGAGGAGACGGTGAGCTGCCTCGTCGACGACCTGCGGGCGGCAGCGCTACCGCAACCGCCGGACCCCGGTCGCGAGCCGATCGACGAGCTGCTGGCCCAGCGCAAGCCGGACGTGGTCACTGTCGACGGCTGGCGCGCGATCGACGGCCACGAGCTCGAGCGCGGACGCAGCGAGCGGCGTCCGCGCGTCAAGCTGGCGTCCCGCAACGAGCTGCTGGCCGCGGCGAGGATGGTCGGCGGGACGGGTTAGGTGGGGCTCGTGGCAGACGTCGCACCCCTGCATCCCTCGAGCGCTCGCTTCACCGGCGGTCTTCGGGAGGTTACCCCGGGTGTGCACGCGTGGTTGCAGCCCAACGGGACGTGGGGGGAGAGCAACGCCGGTCTGGTGGTCGGCGACGGAGCGTCGGTCCTCGTTGACACGTTGTGGGATGTCCGGTTGACCGCGCGGATGCTGGACGCGATGCAGCCGCTTGTGGAGCGGACGCCGATCGTCTCGGTGGTCAACACGCACTCCGACGGCGATCACTGGTGGGGCAACCAGCTCGTCGCCAAGGCCGAGATCGTGGCGACGGAGGCGGCGGCGCGGGTCATGGCTGGTCAGTCTCACGACGAGATGCTGCGCTTTGGCCGTGTCGGAGCGGCGTTGCGCCTCGCGGGAGGGGTGCCGGTCCCCTATCCGAGGCGTGACGATGTCGCGACGATCGGGAGCTTCGTGGGGGAGGTGCTGGGGCCATTCGAGTTCGGCGAGGTCCGGGTGACGCGGCCGACCCGCACGTTTCACGGTGAGCTCACGCTCGAGGTCGGCGGGCGCGAGCTCCAGCTCATCGAGGTCGGGCCCGCACACACGCCGGGCGACCTTGTCGTCTACGTGCCCGACGCGCGCACGGTGTTCGCCGCCGACATCCTGTTCATCGGTGTCACCCCGGTCATGTGGGCCGGGCCGGTGGAGCGGTGGCTGGCGGCGCTGGAGCGGCTGATCGAGTTGGGCGCCGAGACGTTCGTGCCTGGCCACGGTCCGGTTTGCGGCGTCGAGGAGGTCATGCGGCTGGCGGACTACTGGCGCTGGCTGGAGGCGGCTGCGCGCCGGCGCCTGGCCGGCGGCGGATCGCCGGCCGCGGTGGCCCGCGACCTGGTCCTCGGCGAGGAGATCGCTGCCAGGGGCTTTGCGGACTGGCTGGATCCCGAGCGGGCGGTGATCAATGTCCGGACCATCGACGCCCATCGCCGCGGCGTCGCCCGGCCGCCGGGGCCGCGCGAGGTCGTGAACGCCTTCGCGCGCATGGCGCTGCTCGCGCGTGACCGCCGCCGGGTCCCGACGGGGGCGGTGCAGTGAGG
>JALZJA010000061.1 GCA_030860005.1 Actinomycetota bacterium | reverse complement strand
GCAGCGGATTCCGCGGATCGTTCACGAGCCATCGCTGGAGACGTAGCGCATCCCCTCGTTTGCCGCTCGGGGCCTGGGTACAGTTTCCCAGGCCCCGAGGGGGCGAACGCGTGCTGCGACACAAGCTCAGGACACGGATCACCACGAAGGTGGTGGCGCTCAGCGTCGCCGCCGCGGCGCTCCTCGCCACCGCGCTGCTGATCCTGATCGTCGCGATCGTCGGCCAGCGAGATGCGGCCCGAACCGCCTTTCGCTCGCAGCAGGCGCTGAGTCTCGGCAACCAGCTCGAGACGACGCTCGTCGACATCGAGAACGCGATCAGCCGCTACGTGCAGACCGGCAAGGAGGGGCACCTCGGCCGCGCGAACGGTGCGCTGCGGGGGTATCCGACGCAGCGCGATGCGCTCGCGCGGCATGTGTCCGACGATCCCGGCCAGCAGCGCCGGGTGCGCGCGATCGGGGTGAAGATCGATGACTACGCCAACTACTGGGCCCACCCGCTGATCGGGGTCGCGCGGAAAGACCTCGCCGATGCCCGAAGCCAGGTCGTCACCGACGGCGGCCGGACGCGGATCGACACGATCCGGCGGGAGTTCGACGGTCTGTTCGCGCGCGAGCGCGCGGTCATCGCCTCGCGCGAGGACCGCGCCGAAGCGCGCTCGTCGTCGGCGATCGCCTTCGGGATCGGCGGTGTCGGCCTCGTGCTCTCGATTGCGCTGGGCTTCACGCTCTACCTGCGCCGATCCGTCGTGCGCCCGGTGCTCCGCGTCGCGGAGGCGACCGGCAGGCTGGCCGACGGCGAGCTGGCGACCCGTGTTCCTGCGCAGCGCCTGGACGAGCTCGGTGACCTGGCGCGCAGCTTCAACTCGATGGCGGACTCGCTGCAGCGCAGCCGCACGGAGCTCGAGCACTCAAACGCCGAGCTCACGCGCTCCAATGCCGAGCTCGAGCAGTTCGCATCGGTCACCTCGCACGACCTCCAGGCGCCCCTGACGACGATCTCGATGTACGCCGAGCTGCTCGAGCGCCGCCACGGCGCGGAGGACCCCGAGAAGGGCCCGGCGCTCATCGACGGCATCCGCCACGCGACGAGTCAGGCACGGGCACTCATCCGCGACCTGCTCGAGTACTCGCGCGCCGGACGGGGTCCGCTGAGCCTCGAGCGGGTGCCCGCGGGGATCATCGTCGAACAGGCCATGGAAACCCTCGCGGGCGCGATCGAGCAGAGCGGCGCGCTGGTGCGCGTGGGGTCGCTGCCCGTCATCCTTGCTGATCGTGCGAACCTGGGCCGCGTCTTTCAGAACCTCATCGGCAACGCAGTCAAGTTCACCTTTGAGGAAACTCCTGACGTGAGCATCGAGGCCGAGCGCGATCGTGGGCAATGGCGCTTCTCGGTCCGCGACAACGGGATCGGCATGGAGCCTGAGCAATCCGAGCGAATCTTCGAGCCGTTCCAGCGCCTGCACGGGGAGGACGACTACCCCGGAACCGGGATCGGGCTTGCCGTCTGCGAGCGCATCATCGACCAGCACGGCGGCAAGATCTGGGTCTCGACGCGGCCCGGCGAGGGCAGCGTCTTTCACTTCACGCTGCCGGCCGGAGGTCCCGCCGAGCCGATCGCCTCCGACGGCGCCGACCCCCGTGTCGGTGCCGGGAGCGCGCAAGCATGAGCCGCAGATCGACGGCGACGGCCCTCGCCTTACTGCTGGCCTTCACGCTCGCTGCCTGCGGCGGCGACGACGACGGCGGAGCGCAGACCAACGCGAAGCCCGGCGGGCCCCCGGTGCGGATCGGGACGAAGAACTTCACCGAGCAGTACATCCTCGGCGAGCTGTACAAGCAGGCGCTCGAGGCCGAGGGGTTCGACGTCGAGCTCAAGGGCGACGTCGGCAGCTCGGAGATCATTCACCAGGCGCTCGCCGCGGGGGCGCTTGACATGTATCCCGAGTACATCGATGTGCTGCTGTCGGAAGTGGCCAACGTGCGCGAGCGCCCACGCAACGCCGCCGCGGCGTATCGCGCCGCAAAGGCCTTCGAGGAGCGCCGCGGGTTCACGTTGCTCGCGCAGACGCCGTTCAACGACTCCAACGCACTTGCGGTCAAGCCACAGTTCGGGCGGCGCAACCGGCTACGGGGCATCGCCGACCTGCGCCGCGTGCGCGGCGTGAAGATCGGCGTCCCGTCGGAGTTCCGCACGCGCTTCGAGGGTCTCATCGGACTCGAGGAGCTCTACGGGCTGACGAAGAAGCACATCGAGCTCGAGGTCCTGAAGATCCCAGACCAGTACGCAGAGCTCGCCGAGGACCGCATCGACGCGGCACGCGTCAACACCACCGATGGGCAGCTCGCTGACGGCGATTACGTTCTGCTGGATGACCCCAAGCGTGTCTTTGCGAAGAACCATGTCGCGCCGCTGATCAGCCGCAAGGCGCTCACCACGCACGGGCGCCGGCTGAACGCGACGATCGATGCCGTGAGCGCAAAGCTGACGACGGCGGCGATGCGGAAGATGAACGCGGCCGTCGATATCGACAAGCGCACTCCACGTGAGGTCGCCGCCGAGTTCCTGCGCAGCGCGGGGCTGAAGACGTGAGCGACGTCATCCGCGTCGCGGTCTGCGACGACGCGCGTGCCGTCAAGCTCTTCTTGCGACACGTCCTCGAGGAGGAGGGCGACATCGCGGTCGTGTCCTCGACGAGCACGGGACAGGCCGCGCTCAGCGAGCTGTCCGAGCAGCGCCCCGATGTGCTGCTGCTCGACCTCGTGCTGCCCGACGTTCCCGAGCCGGCGGATCTCGTCAAGCGCCTGCGCGAGCAGTCGCCCGGGACGGCGATCGTGCTGATCTCCAACCTGCCCCCGTTCCGCCTCCAGGCGGAGGCCGAGCGGCTCGGCGCCGACGGCTGGACGACGAAGGCCCACAAGCCCGCGGAACTGCGCGACGCCGTGCGCAGCGTCGTGAGCCCAGCGGTCTGAGGGCAAGGTCGGCCGTCAGTCCGAGCCTGTCTGCGATGCCGCGAGCACCGCCGCGGCACGGAGATCATCGATGGTGCGATCGCCGATGGCACCCAGGAGAGCCACCGTCTGCGCCACCGCACGAGGTCCCGCTGCAGCCGCCGCTGGCGTGATCGTGCCGATGAGCATTTCGAGGAGCACCTCGCCGGCGTCCTCATCCGGGAAGGCATCCTCGGGCAGATCCTCGATGAGGTCGCAGAAGACCCCAGACAGCATCAGGCTCGTGCGGAGGATCGTTTCGACGAGATCGCGGACGGCGTCGTGGGGGACCATGTCCTCTCTAGTCGCGCGGCGTCGAAGTTCGCCCCTCGGCGCCGAAATCGTCTGCGTACGCCGCCAGCTCGGCTTCGCTTTCCTGCTCGCGGATGGTACGTCGTCCCAGGTGTAGCGGAAGGTCGTGATCCCGAGCCTGAGCTTGAGGATGCGATCTCTGCGGCGGTCGGAGTTGAACTTCCTCCGGGTCCTGTGGACGCCGTAGCCGTCGGCCTCGAGGCAGAGCCGCAGGTGGGGGTAGTAGCGGTCGAGCTCGAACTCCTCGTCGTCGACGAGGGTCCTGATGTTCGGATGCGCTCCGCGTAGGCCGGCGCGCCAGGCGATCCGTTCGAGTCTTCGTTCGATGTCGCGTTTCGGTCTGGGGCGGTGCTCGTCGATTGCTGCGGCGATCGCGCGCAGGTTGCGGCCGTTGGCACGGCGCATCGCGGCCTCGACGGCGTCGAGGTCGAAGCGGTCCTGGACTTCGGTTTCGTGGATGACGCGGCGAAGCTCGGCCGGGCTGAGCACGTCGGCGAGGTCAATGACGGTGCGCGCGACGGTGGTGACTGGGATGCCGCGGATCGTCGTGACGTCGGCGGCGTCGAGGCTGCGGACGCGGTGCAGCGTGAGCCCGGAGCGGTCGACGCGGTCTCGCTTGGTGGTGACGTCGACGGTGCCGCGCCTTCCACGGAGCGGAAGGCCGTGCAGCTCCGCCGCGTCGCGGTGGCTCACGACGGAGCCGGGGCCAGCGGCGAAGACGGCCGCCAATCGGCGCCCATCGGGGAGGGCGTGGGAGTGCCGACCTTGTAGACGCTGCGATGCAGCTTGTGCAGGGAGCCGGCGCTCACGAGCGCGGCAACGGCCTTGTGCGACACGCCCGCAGCGAGGAGTTGCGGGAGTCGAAGCAGGTCC
This sequence comes from Actinomycetota bacterium, assembly GCA_030860005.1. Taxonomy (GTDB): domain Bacteria; phylum Actinomycetota; class Thermoleophilia; order Solirubrobacterales; family Solirubrobacteraceae; genus CADCVQ01. The sequence continues at coordinate 868 of JALZJA010000061.1, read as the reverse complement.
TTCTGGCGCTCCGCGGTGCCCAGCAGGGAGGGTGGTAGGGATTTCTGCCCTCTGGGGGCCATAACCCCGTCCACCCTCCCTCTCATCGCGTGACGGATCAGCGCGCGCGTGTGAAAAGCTCGCGCGCGGGCGTTTTGCCTCAGCGCGCGATCGATCAGCGGTCTTGCAATTCGTGCTCGGCGAGCCGGAGTACCTCCTGCAGCACCCGAGCGTGGACGGCATCGCGGCCTTCAGCAAGTTTCTCGCCCGTGGTCGCGAGGTCGAACCATGTTGGATCGCGCTCGCGATCGCTGGACGGCCCGATGCTTTGCACCGCGAGCAGGAAGGCTGCCGCGAGATCATCCGCGCGCCGTGCATAGCGATACTCGGTCAGGCGCTTGTCGCCGATCACACCGGTGACTCCCGCCTTCTCGGCAGCCTCGCGGGCCGCGGTCTGGGCAAGCGTCTCTTCCGGCTTCTGCCGGCCCTTGGGAAAGGTCCAGCGCTCGCCGTCGCTGGTACGAACAAGCCGGAACTGCAACCGCCGGTCGCGACGGCGAAAGCACACCGCGGCGGCGATCGGCTCCGGGCCGCCGACTGGCTCAGAGAGCCGCGCGCGGGCTGTGCGCAACCGGGAGCCGAACGGACGCTTCGGGGCAGCGGTGGGCAGTGCGATGGGCATCGGCACCCCTTGAGTCGGCAAGCGGCACGCTCGACCACCAGGCTGGAGCGTGGTGTTGGACGCGTGTGCGACTCAGCGGTCTTAGGGTTCGTAGGTTTTCAAGGTGTTGAGTTGGTGTCGTTGGGTGTTGGTGCGATCGTGTAATTCCACTCTGGGTGGAAGGAGTCGCCGGTGAGCTGGACGGCGGCGAGCTCGGCGTCTGAGACC
>JALZJA010000045.1 GCA_030860005.1 Actinomycetota bacterium | reverse complement strand
CGGGAGTTTTTGAGGGTTTGGGGCCCGATCGCCCGTGGTTGCGGGGATCGGGCTTCTTTTCGCTGGTCGGCTGTAGCCAAAGTTGTGGTTGTGTTCTGTCCGGTGGTACGGCTATTCTTGTTGGCATGCCTAAGCGTGGTGGTTCTGCTCACGTAGCCACAATCAAGACGAGGGGCAAGGGCGGTGTGGTGTATACGTCGCATCTGCTGCGCCGTTCTTACCGTGAGGGCGGCAAGGTCCGCCACGAGAACCTCGGCAACCTCTCGCACCTGCCGATCGAGGCGATCGAGGCGATCCGCGCGATCCTTGCCGGCCGGCGCCTGGTCGATCTCGACGACAGCTTTGAGATCGCGCGCTCGCTGCCGCACGGGCACGTCGCGGCCGTCCTCGGGGTGCTGCGCGCGCTCGATCTGGAGCGCCTGATCTGTCGTGAGCGCTGTCGTGAGCGCGATCTCGTCGTCGCGATGATCTGCCAGCGCCTGGTCGGCGCGGGCTCCAAGCTGTCGGCGACCCGTCGCTTCGCGCAGACGACGCTGGCCGACGAGCTTTGCCTCGGCGATGTCACCGAGGCCGAGCTGCTCGCGGCGATGGACTGGCTGCTTCAGCGCCAGGACCGCGTCGAGCGCTCGCTCGCGCGCCGCCACCTGACCGGCGACGGCTTCGTGCTCTATGACCTGTCATCGAGCTATGTGGAGGGGCGCTGCTGCCCGCTGGCTGCGCTGGGCTACTCGCGCGACGGCAAGAAGGGCAAGCTGCAGATCACCTACGGCCTGATCTGCAGCCCCGAGGGGCGCCCCGTCGCCGTGCGCGTCCACGAGGGCAACACGCAAGATCAGCAGACCGTCGCCGGCACGGTCGCGCAGGTGACGCAGCGCTTCGCGATCGAGCAGGTCGTGTTCGTCGGCGATCGCGGGATGATCACCCAGGCGCACGCCCAGACGCTCAAAGACCAGGGCGTGGACTTCATCAGCGCGCTCAAGGCGCCACAGGTCAAAGCGCTGATGGTGGCCGGCGATCTGCAGCTGTCGCTGTTTGATGAGACCAACCTCGCCGAGATCAGCAGTCCGCTGTTCGAAGACGAACGCCTGATCGTCTGCCGCAACCCCGCCGTCGCCGCCGAGCGCGCCCGCAAGCGAGCGGCGCTGCTGATTGCCACCGAGGCCGAACTTCAGAAGGTCAAGGCCAGCGTGCATGGCCCACGCGGACGCCTCAGGGGCGCCGACGCCGGCACGATCGGACAGCGCGCCGGCCGCGTCGTCAACCGCTACAAGATGGCCAAGCACTTCCACCTACAGATCGCCGACGGGGCGTTCTCCTACGCGCGCAAGACCGACCAGATCGCCGCCGAGGCCGCGCTCGACGGCCTCTACGTCATCCGCACGACCTGCACCCCCAAGCAGCTCTCAGCACCCGCGACCGTCCGCGCCTACAAACAGCTCAAAGTCAACGAGCGCGCGTTCCGCACGATGAAGGACACGCTCGAGATCCGCCCGATCCACCACCACCTCGAGAACAGGGTCAGAGCGCACGTCTTTCTGTGCATGCTCGCCTGCCATGTCGCATACGAACTCGACCAGCGCCTGGCGCCGCTGCTGTTCACCGACATCACCCCGACCGCACCCATCGACCCCGTCGCGCCCGCCCAGCGCTCACCCCAGGCCAAGACCAAAGCCGGCACGCAGACCACCCCGGACGGACACACCGCCATGAGCCTCACCGACCTGCTCTCAGACCTCGCCACCATCTGCCGCAACCAGATCCGCATCGGCACCAGCGAGCACACCTACCCCCGCCTCACGACACCCACTCCACACCAACACCGAGCCCTCGAACTACTCGACATCAAACTCCACACGTAGCCAAAGCCCAACCACCCCCGATCACCCAGATCCCGCGCCACCACGCGGGATCTCGCCGTCCACGACCAAAAACTTCCGCCTAGGACGCGCGGCGCAGCACTGCCAGCACAGGCGCGATGCGCCGCTCGGCGATGTTGCGGCCGAGACCCGCCATCCGTGCGTCGCGGTCGGGCATGATCAGGCCGATGTCCGGGAGCGGGCGCGGATCCTGGGGCTCGCTGGCGGCCCGGGCCCCGGCCGGCGTCAGCGCCCCCAGCCCGATCTCCCAGATCTCGGCGGCGAAGCCGGGACGCTCGAGTGCCGTGCGCAGCGCCTCGGGCGCGAGGAGGTGGCTGTCGGCCGGGCCGTCGGCCCAGGGGACGGGATAGAGCAGGTCGCCGCCGGGGCCGGCCGCCGTCTCGCCCAGGGCCCAGCGACCGCCCGCCGTAAGCACGCGGTGCGCCTCGGCGGCAAACGCCGCGATGTCGGCGACGTTCGGCAGCACCGCTTGGGTCCAGACGAGGTCGAAGGACCCGTCGGCGAACGGCAGCGCGTCGCCACGGGCGTCGACGATGTCGATCGCGTCCTCGAGGCCGGTGGCGGCGTTGAGCTGCGCGGCGAGGCTGCGAAAGCGCGCGAGCGGCTCGACCGCGGTGACGCGGGCGCCGAAGCGTGAGGCGAGTGCCCGGGCGGGTCCGCAGATCCCGGCGCCGAGATCGAGCACGCGCTCACCGGACTTCAGCTCGGCGATCTCGGCGAGCGCGAGGGTGGCGGGCAGGCCGAGCGCGTGGAACTGGTCGAGGGCGGCGAGGTCCTCGACGCGCAGGCGATCGGGGTCGAGCTCCGCGTGGCGCAGCGCGTCGCTGACAGGGCCGGTGAGGTCGGGGCCGTCGTAGTAGGACGTCAGTTGTGTTGGCATGTCCAACAGCATCGATCGGCAGCTCGCGCTTCGCATCAGGGGCCACCGGTGATCTTTGCCGCGAGTGCGTCGCGTAACTGCTTTCGGCCGTGAACGGCGAGCTTCTGAAAGGCGTGGCGCAGGTGCGTCTCGACCGTGGCGACGGTGATGTA
>JALZJA010000015.1 GCA_030860005.1 Actinomycetota bacterium | reverse complement strand
CCCTTCAGGCCGTCGACCTCGAAGCCGACCGGCGCCCAGTCGCCGATGAGCTCAGGATCGGTGAGCGACGCGAGCACGGCAGGCGGCTGCGCCGGGACGAAGCGACACGCGGTCCACACGTCGCACTCGGACGCGGCGTGCGCGGGAGCCTTGCGACGGTTGAGTGAGAGCGACGGCATGCGAGCAGTCTCTTGCCCCGGGTTCGGCGCGCCTATCGAGGCAGCCGGTGTTCGGGGGGGCGGTTAGCCGCACCCATCCACGCCACGATGCGCGCTGTGGCATCCGCCACGTCGTACCGGCCTAGGTGCGTGTCACGATCGACGTGCCGTAATCGCGGTAGTTGGTGTAACGCCCGCGCATCCACAGCACGAAGGTGTCGTCGGTGCGGCCGCGTGGTGCGATAGGGCGCACGTTTGGCACCGACGAGCCGCTCGTGAGGGCCGTGTGCTGCCAGCTGGCACCGCCGTCGGCGGTGTCCCACAGCTCGACCTCGTGGACGCCGCCGATCTCGCGCGAGAGCAGAACGCGCCGAGGGTCGTCGTGGTCGAATGTGATGCCACCGGAGTAGTGCACCTCACCGCCGTCAGCGGCGATCGTCCCGCCCGCGTTGACGATCGGATGCGAAGCCCAGCCGCGGCCATCCCAGCGCGCGTAGACGTAGCGGTGGTCGTCGTCGGCGTGCAGCGCCGCGTAGACCATCAACGGCGACCCAGAGCCATCGAGGGCGACGTCGTGGATCCAGGCGCGCACGCCGCTGGGATTCGGGTCGTAGACGCGGGTCGCCTGGGCCGGCGTGAACGGACCTGCGCCGAGCGCGCTGATCGGCGTCCCGTCGCTGCGACGAAACTGGCCGTCGCGGTAGACGGCATGGTAGATGCCGGTCAGAACGTTGCGTGGGTGACCGTCGGTGAAGGCGAAGTGGATGACGCCATCGTCGTCGGAGGCGACCTTGACGTACGGACGCTCGTCGCGCACGCGGATCATCGTTCGCGCGTTGGACCAAGAGCCGTCGCCCGACTCGCGCGTCGCGTATGCGGGGTTCCAGTTCGCGCCGCGCCAGAACAGAAACAGGCGATCGCCCTCCGCCGCGAGCTGGACCGGGTTGGGGTAGGTGAACCCGCGATCGCCGGCGGTGTTATCCGGGAGCTGTCGCTCGGGGCCCCACTCGCTGACGTCCTCGGGACGGACAGATCGCCGGTAGAGCATCGCGTTGCCGCTGTGCTTGCTGTAGAAGGCAAGCAGGTGACCGTCGGGGCGCACGAGCAGGGCGGGGTTGTCGTGGTCGTCGACCTGCAGCCTGCGGTGCAGGCGCCGCACGACCTCGTCACCGCTGTCGTGGTCGTGGGACATGACCTGAATCGAGCCCTCGCGATCGATCCATCCCACGTACGTGCGCCGGTGCGCACCAACGAAGTGAACCGCGCGAGGATCAGCGAACCAGCACCATGCGCCCCCGCCGAGCCTCCGCACGTAGCGCAGCGTACCGCGCAGCGAATCGAGCCTCCGTCAGGTCCGAGCTGGGACACGACGGCGAACAAGGACGCTCACTTCACGAGCCGCACCTCCAGTCCGCCGCCCGCTACCAGCTCGCCCGCACCACCGAGCAGGCCGAGGATCCGCGCGACGTAGCCGCGGGTCTCGGGGTACGGCGGGACGCAGCCGCACGCCGCGACAGGCGCCGGTCCCGCGTTGTAGGCGGCCAGAGCGAGTGGGACCGCTCCGAACTGGCGCAGGAGATCGCGCATGAGGTGCGCCTGGGCGTCGATCGCCGCCTCGGCGTCAAAGGGGTTGCTCAGGCCCATGGCCTTGGCGGTGCCTGGCATGAACTGCGCAATGCCCTGCGCACCTGCCGGGGACCGTGCGAAGGGATTGAAGTTCGACTCCGCATACAACTGGGCCGCCAGCAGGGCAGCAGAGACGTTCCAGCGCCGGGCCGCCTTGACGATCGCAGCGGCGAAGCGTGCCGGAACGAACGACGGCAGACTGCTCGCACGCTTGCCATCCGCGCTGGAGCCACCCGTCTGGCCGAAGCCGACGGACGATGTTCCGGCGTTCAGGATGTAACCGTAATGCCACGGTTCCCACGAGTATCTTTGAATGAAGTGAAAGCGCTTCGCGTTTCGCGCAAGCCAGCCGTAGGCGGCGGGCGGCCCGAGATCCAGCTCGGTGCCGAGACGGTGCAGCGAACGGCCGGGCGGCGCGACCCACTTCGGATCGGGATGGCGGGCGAACAGCACCGCCTGCTCTGCATTTGACCGAAACCCGCTTACGACGACGAGCGCGACCCCGTCCTTGCGGGCCGCCGCCTCCATGCGGTCGAACCCGGCGGCCACGTCGGGACGCATCGGCTTGCCCTGGCGGTGGGCCAGCGGCCCGCGGTACTCGCCCACGCCCGGCTGGCCGAGCGTCGCCCCACCCGGAGGTGCCAGCTCGGCCTCGGCGCGCGCGCCCGCCGGTACGCGCTCGCGGGCGCCGACCTCGATCGGATCGCGCACCGTGACGCGGACCCGCACGGGCGCGAACGTCTTCGCGTCCGGGAAGGTCACGTCGACGCCGCGTGCGCCGTTGCGCCGCGCGGTGATGACCGCCGCGCGACGGCCCAGCGCCATGTACTGCGCCGGCTCGAGATGGGCGGGGTTCGGCCGCCCGCTGAGCACAGGCGCCTCGAACAGGCGCGAGTAGGACCTGTGCATCGTCTTCGCGGCGGCGAGCGCGGCGAGGTCGGCCGCCCGCTGCTGCTCTCCCTGCGTCCCGATTCCCCTCGCGATCGCTCCCAGCATGAGCGCTCCCAGCAACACCGCCATCGCGATGCCAAGGACGAGCACGGTGGCCTGGCCGCACTCGCGCCCGCCCCGCTGCGACGCGTTCATGCCATCGCCCCGATCGGGCCTGCGAGCGCGCGCCGTGCTGACGGCAGCAGCACCAGGCCTGCCTCGGCGAGCGCGCGCGCGGGCGGTGCCGGCGGAACCTGACACGCGCACGCGCACACGGCCTCCGCCGCGAGACCGTCGACCGCAAGCCGTGCCAGCACGGGGTCGGCGTCGCTGCGCGGAGCGACGACGACGAGATCCTGCTCGGCGAGCAGCTCGTCAAATGACGCGACCCGTGGACCGCCGAGAGCGATCACGGTGGGCGCGGCGCCGGCTGCGGCACCCGCCCGGCCCGCTGCGGTTGCCGCCTCGTCAGCATCGTGGGGCAGGCGCACCATGACCA
>JALZJA010000001.1 GCA_030860005.1 Actinomycetota bacterium | reverse complement strand
GTGGCGACCTGGGGGTCGCCACTCCACTACTACGCGGCATTGATGCGCCACTTCGACGCTAGTAGGGTCGCGCCAGCGCCATCAGGGACGGCTGGGAAGCTGACCGGCAGGTAGGAGATCACATGCGTTCGCGCATCAAGCGGCATCTGTGGCCGGTGCTCGAAGGGCGGGTTCCGGTTCGCCCGGGAGCAGCCGACGAAACGATCGAGCCCGAGGTTCCGCCGCTCGAGCTCAACGGCCGCGACTACGCGATCTTCCTGCTGCGGCTCGCCGCCGAGATCGAGCACGGTCTCATGGTGCAGTATCTGTTCGCCGCCTACTCGCTGGGTGGGCCCAACGTGCCGCAGGAGCAGCAGGCCAGGGTACGCGCGTGGCAGGAGACAATTCTCGGCATCGCCAAAGAGGAGATGGGTCACCTCGTTACGGTGCAGAACCTTCTCACCGCGTTGGGCGGGCCGCTGCAGTTCAACCGCGAGGACTATCCGAACGACAACGTCCTCTACGAGACCGGCTTCCGTCTCCAAGCACTGAGCCTGCCGTCGCTTGCGACCTACATCTGCGCCGAGAGTCCTGATGGCTGGGAGACCAGGAACCCAGACCAGGCACGCGCGATCAAGGAGAAGGCGAAGGTGGCGACGGGCGGCACCGTCAACCGTGTGGGCAGGCTGTACGAGGAGCTGATCAGGGTCATCCGCGATACGGCGCTCGTTCCCGACGGCACGTTCGCCGATACCCATGCCGCGATTCAGGCCTCCTGGGATGCGTGGGGGCGCGGCTTTCGACGAGGTGAGGCGGGCCGCCAGGGGCCGGACGCGCCGGACGACCAGGACCCGCGGGCCGAGCACGAGCTCGTCATCGTCACCGTGACCTCGCGCGACACGGCCATCGGCGCGCTCGAGCAGGTCGGCGAGCAAGGCGAGGGCTCCGCGCTCCCGGGCAATGAAGACGAATCGCACTTCCAGCGCTTCCTGGAGATCTACGAGGAGATGGACGATCTCGGCGAGGACGAACTACGCGCGCTCGTCCGCGACGTCGCGCCGAACCCGACGACCCACCTCGACGGACCAGACGTCGGAGGCGATCCGGCCAGCCCAGGCGCCGGAGACGATCCGGACAAGCCAGAGACCACGAGCGCGATATCCAATCCGGAGGCGCGAATGTGGGCGCACCTGTTCAATGTGCGCTATCGCAAGCTGCTCGTGAGCCTCTCGCATGCGTTTGAGCTCGCTGAGGACGAATCCGACCTCGGCACGCCAGGCCCCCGCGGAACGCTGATCAACCGATCGTTCGGCGAGATGTACAACCTACGCTCGATCGCCGGTGTGCTCGTTGCGCTGCCGCTCGATCACGCGAAGCCCGACGACGAGCGGGCCGGCCCGCCGTTTCAGATGCCGCACACGCTGATGCTTCCGCACGACGAGCCTGACCGCTGGCGGCTTCACCGCGACGTGCTGGACGCGTCGGCGACGCTCATGGAGCGGATCAGGACGGCGGACGGCACGGGGGCCGGGCAGGAGTTCATCACCGCGCTGGCGCAGGCCGGTCAGATCGAGCGCCGTCAGATCGAGCTGCTGATCGGCGGCGCGCCCTCCGGACCGGCCGGAGGCCCGCAGCCATGATCCACGAGCTACGTATTCTCCCCCCGCTGGCGATCGCACGGTTCGGCAGTGCGCCGACGCCGATGGACAACTACGACGTGGTCGTCAACGGCGACAGCCCGCTCGGCTACAGGGTGCTGCAACCGGCCGAGACGTTCGAGCTCGACGCCGCCAGCGGGGAGATCACCGAGGTCTTCGTACCCGACGAGCTGTCCTTCACCGAGGACGGCAAGGTTCGCCCCGTCGCCCCGTTCCTGGAGGTGTGGGCCCTCACGGGCGACCAGCAGCTCACGGGCGACGAGCAGCTCGAGCCCCTCACGATCGCGCTGCTGCAGGCCGAGGGCGCGTCTCTTGCTGACCTGAGTTGGCAAGCGCAGGTCGCCAACCTGAAGGTCTTTCGTCGCACCGCCGACGAGCGGGACAAGGTGGAGGCCGACACCCGCGAGTTCTCAGATCACGCTCGACGACCATTGGTCGGTGAGTGCGAGCACTTCCTGCCCGGCAAGACGATCGGACTCGGTCACGTGCAGTTCGTCAAGCCCACGCCGGCGCACCCGGAGATCCGGCTTCGCTTCACGCCCGCCGGCGGCTTCGTCTTCGGATCCAACCGGCAACTGCGGCCTGGAGAACCGCCGCCGGGCCCCAACGAAGTGATCGACGTCGTGTATGACGCGGCTCGCGGCGCGTGGGATGGCTACCGGGATCGCGGCGAGCGCGTCACGGCTCCGCCGGGGATCTTCGCCGGCGCCGATATCGACGATGAACATGTCAGCAATGCGTACTTGGACGACGGCTGCGACGGCGTGGTACGGGTGACGCTCACGGCCGGCGGCCGAACCCTCACAGCGTTTGGACGCGTGGGCGCGGGACCGCCGACATATGCACCCGATGCCGTGCCGATCCGCACCGTCGCCGACGAGCTGGAGCAGGCGTTGCTCGGGCCCAAGGTTGCGCCAGCCGACGCGACGTTCGCCGGCGTCGAGGAGATCGTGCGGCGTGCGTTCGAGACCGTGAGGCTGATGAACACGACCTTCGCGAACCGGACCACCTTCTGGGCGGGCGGGGGTCAGATCATGGATCCCTCGCTCGTAGACGTCGTCACGTTGGAGAACCTTCATCAGAGCCTGCTCGCCGCGTTGCGCAGCGGCACCGCGCCGTGGTTTGCCGACGTCCTGCGCAACTACGACGAGGCAGCCGATCTAACGGATCTCGGTCGACGCAAGATGCCGGCGATGATGCGTGGCGCCGACCGCTTCGCACTGACCCTCACCCGGCGTCAGATAGATCTGATCCGCGCGCTTGCGCAAGGCCCGATGTTCACCGACGGCGAGGAACAACCATGACGATCGAGCCGACGAACCTCACCGCTCAACTGCACTACCGTGGCGCCGGGAACCCCCCAAGCACGCTGCCGGACTCGGCGGTATCCAACTGCTACCCCGGTCTCGAGTTCGACTTCCGCAACATCTGGCGGCGGCTGTTGGAAGGCATCGAGCTGCACGAGGCCAGCGGCTTCGTCGTCAGCGCAGACCAAGCGCATTCAGAGCTGGCCGGGCAGTACCTGTTACAGGTTGCCGGCCATCCCACCCGTATGCCCGTGACCGCCCCCACCGCCCAAGGCGGTGGGCCGGCCGGCGTCGTGTTCATGGAATGGTCAAATGCGCTGGCGGAGGTGGTTGCAGATCACACCGGCGAGGTCGTGCAATGCGCGTTTGGCCCACGCCCGAACAGCGCCCAGGCCACGCGGACCGCTGACCTGCGCGTGCGGGGGTTGTTCGTGCACAGCGACGCTGCACAGGCCTCGACGGCATTGATCGACGAGGCCATCGCCCAGCCCGGCGAGCTCACGCAGAGCCTGTGCTCGCCGTGGCAGAACGACTACCAGGAGTGCGGCTGCTTCTACTGGGCCGCCAGCCGCCCCGACTACGTCAACATCGAGTCGACCGCCGAGGGCACCATTGGCAACAAGTGGCTGACGGCCGCCCCGCCAGTACCCAAGACGTACAACGTCCCGGACCTCTCGCACCAGGAGCTCTTCCAGAATTGGGAGGGGCTGCTGCGTTTCGTCATCGGGGGCACATATCCCGCCCCCTGACCTGTTCGAGCTGTCCGCGCCGCTGAGCGCCGACGCCCACCTCGTCGACAGCGGCGATCGGCTACACCTGCTCGTCCCCAACGGCAACCGGCTCTACGACGTCGATGCCGACACCTACGCCCAACTCGATCGCGTTCGCCGCAGCGGGAACGGTGACGCGCTCGGCGAGCTGCTGCAACGGCTCGGCGTCGATGCCCCCAGCTACGTCGACGACACGCCGCCCGACCAGCCGCCGGTCCGCGCACTGTCGCTCGCGGTCGCACAGAAGTGCAACCTCGGCTGCACCTACTGCTACGCCCAGGGCGGCAGCTTCGGCGCTCCCGCCACGAGCATGGAGCTCGACACCGCGCTGGCATCGGTCGACCTGCTGTTCAGCGACGTGGGCGCCGACGAGCGCGTGAACCTGACGTTTCTCGGCGGCGAGCCGTTGCTCAACCGCCCGGTCATACACGCCGCGACGCGGCGCGCGCGGGCAATCGCCGACGCGCGCGACGTCCGCGTGACGTTCTCGATCACGACGAACGGCACGCAGCTGACCGCCGGCGACGGCGACTTCTTCGAGGAGCACGGCTTCGCGGTCACGGTCAGCCTCGACGGCGCAGGCGCGGCCCACGACCAGCTGCGGCCGTATCGCAGCGGCCGCGGCAGCTTCGATCGGGTGATCGAGCGCGTCACACCGCTGCTCGAGCGCCAGCGCCGGATGCAGGTCTCCGCGCGCGTCACGGTCACGCCGTCGAACCTGCAGCTCAAGGAGACGCTCGACGCCTTCGTCGCGCTGGGCTTTCACAGCGTCGGGTTCTCGCCGCTGCTGCGATCGCCGAACGCCAGCCATGAGCTCGGCACCGCCGAGCTTGCGTCCATGCTCGACGGGATGGTCAGTTGCGGCGAGGAGTTCGAGCGCCGCGTGACCGCGGGCGAGCGCTACCCGTTCGCCAACGCGGTCAACGCGATGCGCGAGATCCACCGCGGGACGCACCGGCCCTACCCGTGCGGGGCGGGCGCCGGGTATCTCGGCGTGTCGGCGGACGGCGAGCTGGCGGCGTGCCATCGCTTCGTCGGTGACGATGAGGGAGCGCTCGGCGATCTCGCCGGCGGAGTCGACCGCGAACGCCAGGCGCGGTGGCTCAGCGAACGCCACGTGCATGTGCAGGAGCCGTGTCGCTCGTGCTGGGCGCGGTACATGTGCGGGGGCGGCTGTCATCACGAGGTGATCGCGCGCGGGCGCCCGGCCTGCGACTACATCCGCGGGTGGCTGCACTGGAGCCTCGCTGCCTATGCGCGGCTGACGCGCAGCCGCCCGGACTACTTCGCCGCGGTGCGGTGAGCGAGGACGTCGAGGTCTGCGTCGTCGGCGCCGGGCCCGCCGGCGCGGCGCTCGCGACACGCCTGGCGCAGCTCGGGCACGACGTCGCGATCGTCGAACAGCACCGCTTCCCGCGCCCGCACGTCGGCGAGTCGCTCAGCCCGGGGATCTGGCCGCTGCTCGACGTGCTCGGCGTGCGCGACAGCGTGACGCAGGCGGGCTTCACGCAGACGTCGATCGCGCGCGTGCGCTGGCGCGATGACAACGAGGAACGCACCCACGTCCCGGACGGCCTGACGGTCGACCGCGGTGGCTTCGACGCCATCCTGCTGCAGCGCGCCGGAGAGGCGGGCGCCCGCTCGCTCGCGCCCGCTCGCGCCCGCCGGCCGATCCGCGATGACGACGGATGGGAGCTCCCGCTCGC
>JALZJA010000613.1 GCA_030860005.1 Actinomycetota bacterium | reverse complement strand
GGCCTTCGGGGTGTTCGCGATCCTGCAGTCGCGATACCGCCGGATGTGACCCGCGCCGGAGCGCCCCCAGCGCGTCGCGCGCGGGACGGTACTCGAAACGGCGCGACGGTCGGACGTGTCGCGCGGGATGTGGTACTCCGCGGGGATTCGGCGCATCGGCACCCGCTTCGTCGCTCGTCCAGTTCTCGAGGCGCTCCCGGTAGTCGGACTCTCGCACGTCATCCTCGGGGCCACCGGTCGCCACCGACGACGTGCTGCGCGCCCGTCTATCCGGAGGGAGGATCTCGGTCCCGCCGACGCAGGTTGTCGGGCAGCGCCGCGCCGTGCACGGTCTCTGATCTGAGAATTGCCGCGCGTGGTCGAGCAGAACGCGTTGCCGCGCGAGCAGCTCCGGCACGTCGAGCTGCCAGGCGAAATCGACCGCCTCCCACAGCGGCTCTTGGCGTTCAACGAGCGTCACCAACATCGTTCCTGAGCAACGGTCAGGGATCGGTCAGCGGATGCGGTACTACAGCCGCGAGTCCGGGTAGGTGAGGTTCATGGCCAAAGATGCACAGAAGCGCGGCGCCGGCCCGGGCAGTCGGGTCCGCGACGCCATCAGCGGACGCTTCGTGAAGAAGGGCACCGAGAAGCGTCGGCCCAAGAAGACGATCATCGAGCGCGTGCGCAAGCGCAAGTAGAGCACGGGCCGGTCGGCGACACGGCGCTCGACGCACTCAGTACCGCGCCCGCGTGGCTGCTCCGCGTGTGTCGACACGCGGTTGACGCTGGGCCGTGGCGAATACGGGGACGTGTCAGGGGCGGCGCAGCAGCGCGACGGTGAGTGCAATCGTCGCGGCGATGGCGATCCAACGCGCCACTCAGCAGCGACCAGCACACGACTCCGGCGGCGCAGCTGCCGCCTCCTTCGGAGGGACCGCAGGTGCCGCGTCGGACGACGGCCGCCAGCAGCCACAGTCCGAGCAGTACTGCCCGCGACATACACCTCGTTGCCGCTCGGCGCGAGAAGCCGCACTCTGCGGACGCTGCTGCGTTCGTCCGTTGCGGTAACGCTGTGCCGTGCCGTATGAGCTCCTTTGCGAGATGTCGTTCGGAACCGCGTTCGCTCATTCGAGCAGTTCGCAGCCGTGTGCCTGGATCGCCGCCTGCATCTGTTGCATGTCCTCCTCGGAGGGCGGTGTGTCGTCGCCGGCCGGTGGCAGGGTTCGGCTCGCGGCGGGCCGGCTGGTTGCCCTCAGCAGCTCCTCGAAACCACCGGGGGTGAAGATGGACAGCATCCGGCAGCCGTCCGGGCCGGTGGTGTAGCGGTGCGGGATGTCCCGCGGACCAAACAGGTAGTCCCCGGCACGGGCCGCGATCGTCTGGTCGCCAACTTCGAAGGTCGCGCTACCGTCGAGGATCCAGAAGGCCTCGTCCTCAGTGTGGTGCACGTGCAGCGGCGCTTGCTCGTTGGGCGGCTCGGTGATCTCCAGGATCGTCATCTGCCCGCCGGTATCGTCCGCCGTCGCCTTGACGACGGCCAGCCCGCCGAACCACCAGCGCGCCTCTCCTGCACTGCCCGCTACAGCCACCGGACCCAGTGCCGGGACCTGGGTTGTGTTCTGCGTCATGGCTCCTCCTGTGTAGTGCATCATGGAGGGAGAGCATGCGCTTCACGAACGGGCTGAGCATCGGTCAACTGGCCTATTTCGCGGCGCTAGCTCCGCGGCCGCTGCAGCTCGCGGCCGGCGTATGCGGCTGCCTGGGCCCGGCTGCCCAGGTCGAGCTTCGCGAGGACGTGAGCGACGTGGTGCTGGACGGTCTTGCGACTGAGGTACAGCCGCGCCGCGATCTCCGGGTTAGACAGACCCAAGGCGAGCAGTTCGAGGATCTCGCGCTCGCGCTTGGTCAGGACACCGATGCCTCTCGGCCCTGCGCGGGCCGCCTTCACGCCGAGCGAGCGCAGCAGGCTCGCCGTCGCATCGGCGTCAGCCCCGGCGCCAAGGCTCTCGAACGCTGCGAGCGCGAGGCGCGCCTCCGCAACGGCGCCCGCGGGCGCTTTGGGTGCTAACGCTCTCGCGAGCTCGAGCTGCGCCCGGGCTGCCTCGAGCGGCAGATCGAGCGCCGTGAACGCGTCCAGTGCCGCCTGCAGATGAGAAGCGGCCCGCTCGTCGCCTTCTGCGGCGAGTACCCGTCCCGCCGCGAGCTCGGCAGCGGCCGCCAGCGTCGGGTTGCTGTCTGCTGCAGCGACCGCGCTAAGCCGCTCGAGTGCCTCCCGCGCCGCGCCGACGTCGTCGCGAGCCACATGGATGCTGACCAGCAGTTCCAGCAGCGGTGCGCAGGCAGGGACGGAGCCCCCCTTCCCGTCGAGGCACAAGCGCGCGAGATCCTCGGCCAGCGCCAGGTTTCCTCGCGCCAGCGCGATTGCTGCCAGCACCTGTCTCGCGGCGGGGCGCGACTCACAGCCCTCGAGCAGGCGTTCGGCCTCCTCAAAGCGCCCCTGCCGCAGCCGCAGCGCGGCGAGCCTCATCAGCGGCGCCGCCCGCATCCCGCGGTAACCGCCCTCGAATACCCGCGCCGCGGCCATGAGCTCTTGCTCGGCCTCTGCCCAGCGACCCACGGATATCAAGATCCCGCCGTAATGCAGTCGGCAGGTCGGGGCGACGAAATCTCCCCACGCGACAAAGCGTCGCGCAGCGGACATCCACTGCTCCGCGCGCCTGATATCCGTCGCACGCTCGCAGGCACCCAACAGCCTGCAGTAGATCTCACCGATTGAGTCGACGCCAGCGACCTCGCCGCCGGCGACAGCGGCCATCGCTTCGTCGATCAACGACATCCCCTCTTCGACGCGCCCCGAGACCACATACGCGTGACCCAGGAGAGCCTGGGCGCTGAACTCGAGGTCCCGGTCTGCGAATCGCCGCGCGATCGTCAGCGCAGCCATCGCACGACGCTCGCGCTCGGCGGGGTCGTCTGTCCATGCCGCGCCATCGAGCGCAAGGCGCCCGTGCTCGACGCACTCCTCCACCCCGTCGAGAAGGCGTTTCGCCCAAGCCATCCAGCCGTTTGCGGCGGCCCTGTTGCCGTGGACCGCGCCATACAGAAACGCCAACCACCGCGCCGCATCGGACGCCTCCGCGCGCATGCCCCGCCGACGGTACGCCGCGAACGCACGCTCCTTGAACTCGATCGCCTCCAGGTGCCCGCCCTGGAAATGAGCCGCCTGGCTGAGGCCGTCAAGGACCTCGGCAGTCTCGCCCAACTCCCGCGCCTGCTCCAAGCAAGCGCGCGCGCCCTCCCAGTCGGCCGCGGCCAGCGCCTCCCGACCCCTGCCCAACAGATCGTTCGCCAGAGCTGAACCCATGCAACGATGATGCCAGGGGAGTAGTCGCTCTCGGAAGCTCGGTCCGCTCCCAGAGCACTAGATCTCGCGCGAGAAGCGCCCCCGTCGACCCGATCCCGGCAGCAGGGCGACCTTGCCTTTCGGCTCGCTGCCGTTCCCGTTTCGTTTCGCTGTCGCGGGCCGTTCCATCTCCGTGAGGTCTCACAGCCACCTTCGCGTCAACGGAAACAGCGCTTCCGTGAGTGGCCCGGACGGCGTGCTTTCCTCCGACCAAACAAGTTCGATCGCGACAGGGCACTTCGACGTCATGCGCTCAACGGCGCACGCGCTCCTGCGCGACGCGCTCGCAACCGTCGCTCCAGCAGGCTGAGCTTTCCGCCGTCGCCGAGCTCGGCGCATCGCTGTCAGACGGGCTCAGCGATTCTCGGTGCTCGAGTCGACGTTCTCGAGCGCCACCTCGAGCGCCTCGATCACGAGGCGCTTGCGCGTTTCGGCGACGTTGTCGCGAGGCAGCTTCGGGAGCTTGAACGTCGTGATCCCGAAGTGGCCGGCGAGCTCGGCCTGCGCCGCGTCGTATGCCGCGCGCGCGCG
>JALZJA010000599.1 GCA_030860005.1 Actinomycetota bacterium | reverse complement strand
TTCCGCCGCCCTCGATGCGGCGGTCGGTGATGCCGTCGGTGACGAGGATGATCCGCTCGCCGGAGTGCAACTCGCGCTCGATGGGGGTGAACGTCAGTTCGTGATCGCCGATGCCGAGCGCCGGATGCGGTGGGCTTTCGAGCTCGGTGAGGTTGCCTTCGGTGTCTGCGAGGTAGGCCGGCGGGTGACCGCAGTTGACCCACGTCAGCGTTTGGGTCGCGGCGCGCCAGCGGGCGACGATGGCACTCACGTAGAAGTCGGGATTGCCGAGCCGTCGGACCGTTTCGTGCATCGCGGCCAGGGCTTGGTCGAGGGTATGGCCGCTGCGCCGCGCGGCACGCAGTGCTCCGAGAGCGGCGGCGCCTAGGCCCGCGGCGGTGGGGCCGGTGCCTGAGCTGTCAGCGATCGCAAGCCACGCCCCGTCGCGGTTGTCGACGAAGTCGAACCAGTCGCCGCCGACCTCGTACGTGGGGAGCAATCCGCCGGCGAGCTGAGCGCCTTGGATGCGCACGATCCTTGGCGGGAAGAGGTTTTGCTGGATCTCGGTCGCGGCAGTCGTCTTCTTGCGTCGCCGGGCGGCTTCGATGTAGTCGGTGTAGTCGTCGGCGAGCTCGAGTGCGGCGGCGCCCTGCTTGGCGATGTCATCCAGCGGCGCCAACGGCGTGCCCATGCACAGCAGCAGTCCAATGACGCGGCCTCGCAGCCACAGCGGCTCGCAGACACAACCGGGAAGGCGCTGACGCAGGTGGTCCTGAAAGGCGGGGAGTCCTTCGGGCACGATCTCGGGGCCCAGTGCCGGTGGCTCGGCGAGGCTGTCGGGGAATTCCTCGGAGCCGGCGAGTCGCAGCAGGTGCGAGCCGTCGATGTCGATGACGTACAGCGCGACGGCGACGCCGCCCGCGCGTCGCGCCTCGGCGACCAGCTGGTCGGGCACGAGGTGCGGAGGTACCTCGTCGAGGATATGCGTGACCTCCAGCGCCAGCGGGCGATCGCGCCCCAGATGCCCGGGCGAACGAAACGGCAACGTCGCCACCTGCCCCGTCGAAGCAGACGCTGACGCCGCGTCGGCTCGCTCTTGCAGCGCGCGCTGCAGCACCTGGCGCGTCGCGAAGTGGCGATACAGCGTCGAGCGTCCGACCCCCGCAGCGGCGGCGATCTCGACCATGCTCACGCGCCGGTCGCCGCCCAGCAGTTCAGCCGCCCCGAGAATTCGCTCCCGGCTTGCCAATGCGTCGGCGCGCAATCCTCCGCCGGCCTCCACAGGCGCGCTTTGCTCGCGGTCGGGCAAAGGATCGCTCATCGCTCACTCGCCTTGTACCCGGTCGGCGAGTACTCCAATGAGGACGCGCCTGTGCCAACTGTGCCAAGTCTGCCCGCCCAACGCGAACAAGCCGCCAAGACTACGTTTCGTTCGCGTCGTTCGTGGTTATGAGTGTCCCACAAGTGTCCTGATTTGCCCCATCATGAGGAGGTCTCATGCCAGTCGGCGAGCGGACGACGCTGCCAGATCCGAGGGAATAATTCATGACTGCTGAGTCCCGCAGTGACGTCGATTGGGAAGGCCGACCGATACTCGATCGCGCCGGCAAGAAGATCGGAACGATTGAGGAGATCTTCGTCGTCGAGGAGACCGGCCAGCCTGAGTGGGCTCTGGTGAAGATGCGCCGGCGCGGAGGGCCCGCGCGGCTGGTGCCGGTGGCGGGCGCCGACGCCACTGATGACGGCGTCAAGACCCGCTACGAGCAGTCCGTCGTCAAGAAGGCTCCGCAGATTGCCGGCCACGCAGAGCCCTCCGAGCAGGTGGTAGCCGCAACCTACCGCCATTACGGGATCGCCTACGAGCGGGAGTCCTCGCACGGCGAGACGGCGCAGCGCGGCAAGGGATGGTCCGAGTCCTCGCAGCGCCACGGCCACGGTGAGCACGCCGGGGGCGCGCGCACGAGGTCGCAGGGAGGAGGCGGCCGCCAGGCGACCGCGGGCTCCACGCTCAAGCGCACCGTCAAGGAGTTCTCCGAGGACAACCTCACCCACTGGGCCGCAGCCCTCACGTACTACGCCGTGCTGTCGATCTTCCCCGCGCTGCTCGCCGTGGTATCGATCCTCGGGCTGATCGGCAGCTCTGCGATCCAGCCGCTGGTCGACAACCTCGGATCGGTCGCCCCGGGCCCTGCGAAGGAGATCGTGACCGGGGCCCTGAAGGGACTGCAGAACGGTGGTGGGGCGGGCGTGCTGTTCATCGTCGCGCTGGCCGGCGCGATCTGGTCGGCCTCGGGCTACATCAGCGCGTTCATGGACGCCTCCAACGCGATCTACGACATCGAGGAAGGCCGACCGATCTGGAAGAAACTCCCGCTGCGGCTCGCCATCACCGTGCTGATGCTCTTCCTGCTGACCGTCAGCGCCCTCGCCGTCGTGCTGACCGGGCCCGTCGCCGAGCAGGCGGGAAAGCTGTTCGGGGTCGGCGACAGCGCGCTGACGATCTGGAACATCGCCAAGTGGCCGGTCCTGGTGCTGATCGTCGCCTTCGTGTTCGCAGTGCTCTACTACACCGCTCCCAACGTCAAGCAGCCCGGCCTCGGATCGGTCCTGCCCGGGGGCATCCTCGCGGTGATCGTGTGGATCGTGGCGTCGGTCGCCTTCGTCTTCTACGTCGCGAACTTCGGCTCCTACAACAAGACCTACGGCGCCCTCGGCGGCGTCATCGTGTTCCTCGTCTGGCTGTGGCTTACGAACCTCGCGATCCTGCTCGGTGCGGAGTTCAACGCCGAGCGCGCGCGCGGACGTCACATCCAGGCCGGGCACCCGCCCGACCACGAGCCATACCTGCCCCCCCGATCGCGGCCATGATGGGCGAAGAGACACGCTCGTCTTGACATGGCGACGATCACGAACGACCACGTCGCGGCCATGCTTGAACACCACGGCCGCAAGAAGGGGTTCCGAGAAGTCTGCGGGAGACAGCGCTTAAGTGTCAGTCGCCGTTGCCGTGAGAGCAGCGGCGGCTCGCGGCACGCACGCTGGCAAACGGCGCACGGTCTTACCCCTTGGCGCCCGGGCCAGAGGGAGAGCCTTCGCCAGCGAGCTTGAGCTTAAGGCGCCGGCGAATACGCCAAATGGACATCGACCGTTAGGACCGAGAAGGTGGAACGAAACACGCAGGACGACCGGCAGTTAGGCGACCTGGTCAAACAGGTCTCCGAGCAGACCTCATCGCTGGTGCGCAAGGAGCTTCAGCTCGCCCAGCTGGAAATGATGGAGAAGGTCAAGCGTGCCGGGATCGGCGCGGGCCTGTTCGGCGGCGCCGGCGTGGCGGCGCTCTACGGCGTCGGTGCGCTGATC
>JALZJA010000560.1 GCA_030860005.1 Actinomycetota bacterium | reverse complement strand
GGCGCGCGCTGCCCGACGACGGCTACGCCGTACGCGGGCGGATCGGCTTCCTCGGCCACGAGCCGCTGCTGTACCGCGAGCTGACCGGCCGCGAGAACCTGCGCTTCCACGCGCGGCTGCACGGCGTCGCGCTCGCGCGCGTCGGGGCCGTGCTCGAGGCGGTCGGGATGACCGCGCGCGCCGACGATCCGGTCGCCGAGCTGTCGCGCGGCATGGTGCAGCGCCTGGCGGTCGCGCGCGCGGTGCTGCACGAGCCCGAGCTGCTGTTGCTCGACGAGCCGCACGCCAACCTCGACCCGGCGGCGATCGCGCAGGTGCAGCCGCTCATCGGCCGCGCGAGCGGGCGCACGCGGGTGTTGACGAGCCACGACCCGGCCGGCGGGCTGACCGGCGCGGACCTCGCGCTCGGGCTCAAGGGCGGGCGCGTCGCGCTGCTCGCTGCGGCGGGCGACGTCAAGCCCGCGCAGATCGCCGAGCTCTACGCATGAGGGCGACCGTGGCCGCGCTGCTGCGCAAGGAGCTCGCGCTCGAGCTGCGGACACGGGAATCGGTCCCGGCCATGGTGCTGTTCACGGTCACGACGTACGTGATCTTTCATTTCGGCCTGGATCGCAACACGATCGACGGCGATCTCGCCGCGGGGGTGCTGTGGGTGACGCTGCTGTTCGCGGCGATCCTCGGCGTCAACCGCCTGTTCGTCGCCGAGCACGAGCAGGGCGGCTTCGACGGCTTCCTGCTCGCGCCCGTCGACCGCACGGCGCTGTTCGTCGCCAAGGCGGTCGCGCTGTTCGGCTTCTTGTGCGCCGTCGAGCTCATCGCCGTGCCGGCCTTCGGGCTGCTGCTCCTCGGGCCGTCGCTGCACCAGGCGCTGCCCGAGCTCGTCCTCGTGCTCGTGCTCGCGGACGTCGGCATCGCGGCGGTCGGGACGCTCGTGGCCGCGCTCGCCATCCAGACGCGCGCGCGCGATCTCATCGTGCCGCTGCTCGCCCTGCCGCTGCTCGTCCCGGTCGTGCTCGGCGCATCACGGGCGAGCGCGCCACTGATGGCGCAGGGCGGCGCAGAGGCGCTCCCAGGGGACTGGCTGTCCCTGCTCGCGCTCTATGATCTGCTGTTCGCGCTGATCGCCTACGCAGTCTTCGACTTCCTCCTGGAGGACTGAACATCTACGGCAAAGGGCTGAAGGCCCTCTCCATCGCCACCGTCGCCGTGCTCACGACGGCGTTCTTGCTCGTGGCGACGTACGCGCCGGTCGATGCCGACCAGGGCGTCATCC
The DNA here is from genome assembly GCA_030860005.1 of Actinomycetota bacterium. GTDB lineage: Bacteria > Actinomycetota > Thermoleophilia > Solirubrobacterales > Solirubrobacteraceae > CADCVQ01. The sequence goes on along the minus strand of JALZJA010000560.1, from coordinate 4,097 downwards.
AGAAGATCTTCTACGTCCACGTGCCGATGGCGATCGTCGCGCTGTGCGGCTTCATCGCCGGCGGCGTGATGGCGATCCAGTACCTGCGCACCCGCGACCGGCGCTGGGACATACGCTCCTACGTGACGATCCACCTCGCGATCGTGCTCGCCGTCGGCGTGCTGATCACCGGCTCGATCTGGGCGCGCGCGTCATGGGGCCACTGGTGGGTGTGGGACGAGCCGATGCTCGTCGTCTTCCTCATCGTGTTCTTGCTCTACGCGACCTACCAGCCGCTGCGCTTCTCGATCGAGGATCCCGAGAAGCAGGCGCGCTACGCCTCGGTCTTCGCGATCGTCGCGGGCGCGTTCGTGCCGCTGTGCTTCGGCGCGGTGCGCATGGCGGAGTCCGTCACCCATCCGCAGACCGGCACGATGACGACGAGCGGACCGGCCGGCCTGACCGTGACGTTCCTCGTCTCGCTCACCGGCATGGCGCTGCTGTTCGTGACGCTCTGCAAGTACGAGATGGCCTCCAAGAACGTCACCTCACGGCTGCGCAGGCTGCGCCGCCGGCTGGAGGGCAGCGACGACGAGCTCCGGTCGGCGGGCCGCAGCGCTGCGCCACAGCTGTGATGCTCCCGATCGCGCTCACGTCAGCGGAGAAGTACGTCGCAGCGGCCTACATCGTCTTCCTCGTGCTCGTTCTCATCTACCTTGCGATCATGGCCTCGAAGCTCAGCCGCCTCGAGCGCGAGGTCGTCGAGCTGACCGAGATCGCCGAACGCGAACCGGCCTCCGTAGGCGAGCGGGCGAAAGAGCCGGTGGGATGAGCGAGCACGAGCTCATCACGCTCGGCATCTCGCACAAGACCGCCCCGGTGCAGCTGCGCGAGCGCCTGGCGCTGACGCAGAGCGCGTTCGAGGGCTTCCTGCACGAGGTCGCCGCGGATCCGGAGGTCCACGAGGCCGTCGTCATCTCGACCTGCAACCGAACCGAGCTGACGCTCGTCGTCGGCGATGCGGTCGCCGCCGAGAGCGGCGTGCTCGGGATGCTTGCCCAGCGCGCGCAGGTGCGACCGACCGAGCTCGCCGAGCGGATCTACTCGCCGCGCAACTGCGACGCGGCGCGCCAGCTCTTCCGGGTCTGCAGCGGCCTCGAGTCGATGATCGTCGGCGAGGCGGAGATCCAGGGGCAGGTCAAGCGCTGCTACGAGGCGGCGCTCGCCGCCGGCACGACCGGTCCGCTGACGAACCGCCTGTTCACCGCGGCGCTGCAGACGGGCAAGCGCGTGCGCAGCGAGACCGCGATCGGGCTTGGCCGCGCGTCGATCTCCTCGGTTGCGGTCGATCTCGCCCACGACGTGCTCGGCAAGGCCCCCGACCCGCACGTGGTCATCATCGGCGCGGGCGATACGAGCGAGCTCACCGCGCGCGCCCTGGCGGACCGCGGCGTGTCGACGATCTTCGTCGCCAACCGTCACGCCGACCGCGCGCGCTCGCTCGCCAAGCGCTTCGGCGGCGGCGTCGTCGCGCTCGACGAGCTGCCGGCGGCCCTGGAGCTCGCCGATGTCGTCGTCGCATCGACCGCGTCGCCGCACCCGATCCTCGGCCAGGAGGAGCTCGAGGTCGTCATGCGCAGGCGACACGAGCGCCCGCTGCTGCTCGTCGACATTGCCGTGCCGCGCGACATCGACCCCGCCTGCCGCGACGTTCCGGGCGCGACGCTCTATGACATGGACGACCTTCAGGCCCAGGTCGCGCACACGATCTCGGTGCGCGAGGCCGAGGCGCTGCGCGCCGAGACGATCGTCGAGGAGGAGATCTCGCGCTTCGCCGAGTGGCTTGGATCGCTCGCGGTGCAGCCGACGATCCGCGACCTGCGCGACTACGGCGAGCGGATCGTCGAGCAGGTGCTGGCGGAGAACGCAACGCGCTGGGAGCACGCCTCCGAGCGCGACCTCGCGCGCGTCGAGGCGATCGCGCGCGCGGTCATGGGGCGCCTGCTGCACGAGCCGACGCTGCGGCTGCGCACGCTCGGCGAAGGACGCAGCCACGGGCGACTGCAGATCATGCGCGAGCTCTTCGGCCTGGAGGGCGCTCCCGACGCCGCACCCTCCGACCGGGCCGAGGCGGACCGCGGCAACGTGCGCAAGTTGCCGCGCCGCGCCTCGGGTTCGTAGCGCTGCGCATGAGGCTCGGCACGCGCGCGAGTGCTCTGGCGCTGGCGCAGGCGGGCATGGTCGCCGCGCTGCTCGGCGCCGATGCGCAGCTCGTGCCCGTGACGACGAGCGGCGACCGCGCCTCCGGCGCCCGAGTGCACGACAAGGAGCGCTGGGTCAAAGAGCTCGAGCTCGCGCTGCTCGACGGCGCGATCGACCTCGCGGTGCACAGCGCCAAGGACGTGCCGAGCGTGCTTCCCGCCGGCCTCGAGCTCGTGGGCGCGCCGTCGCGCGCGAACCCGTACGACGCGCTCGTGGGCGCGGGCTCGATCGACGCGCTCGGGGAAGGCGCGCGCATCGGAACGTCGAGCCTGCGCCGCGCCGCGCAGCTGCGCGCGCTGCGCGAGGATCTCGACGTCATCACGATCCACGGCAACGTCGACACCCGCCTGCGCCGGCTCGACGAGGGCAAGCTCGACGCGCTCGTGCTCGCCGCCGCGGGGCTCGCTCGCCTCGATCGCGGTGACGCGATCGGCGCGGTGCTGATCGAGCTCGTCCCCGCGCCGGGGCAGGGGACGCTCGTGCTCGAGGCGCGCGCCGGTGACGAGCGCGCGCGTGGCGCCGCGCGGGCGGTCACGGACCGCGCGACATGGTCTGCGTTGTGCGCCGAGCGGGCGCTCGTCGCGCGGCTGCATGCGAGCTGCAACACGCCGCTCGGGGCCCACGCGACGATCGGCGGCGGCGGGATCGTGCTGCGGACGTTCGTCGGCCTGCCCGACGGCTCGGCGTGGCTGCGTGACTAGGCACCTGCGGCCGCCTCGCACGAGCAGGCGGGAGAGGTCGCGGCCCAGCGCCTGCTCTCGGCCGGCGGTGGCGAGCTGCTGGCGCTGGCCGAGGAGCTGGCGACATGAGCGACGCCCCCGCTGACGGGCGCGTCTACCTCGTCGGCGCCGGGCCGGGTGACGCGCGGCTCATGACGGCCCGCGCGCTCGAGCTCATCGCCCGTGCGGACGTGATCCTCTACGACCGCCTCATCCCCGACGGTGCGCTCGACGGCGCACGCGTCGGCGCCGAGCTGATCGACGTCGGCAAGGTCGGCGGCGCAGAGCAGGTCGCGCAGGAAGCGACGAACGAGCTGCTCGTCGAGCGCGCGCGGGCGGGACGCGAGGTCGTGCGCCTGAAGGGCGGCGACCCGTTCGTCTTCGGCCGCGGTGGCGAGGAGGCGCAGCTGCTGCGCGAGGCGGGCATCGCGGTCGAGGTCGTGCCGGGCGTGACCGCGGGCATTGCGGCACCCGCCTACGCCGGGATCCCCGTCACCCAGCGCGGCGTGTCGGCGGCCGTCGCGTTCGTCACCGGCCACGAGGCGTCGTCATCGAAGGTGGATCCCTCCAAGCCGGAGTGGCGGGTCGACTGGCAGGCGCTCGCCGCGTTTCCCGGCACGCTCGTCTTCTACATGGGCGTGCGCCAGCTGGCGCGGATCGCGGGCCGGCTCGAGGGCGCCGGACGCCCGGGGCGCGAGCCGGCGGCGATCATCGAGCGTGGCACCTTTTCGGACCAGCGCACGATCACGGCGCCCCTGAACGAGATCGCCGCCGCCGCCGAGGGCGCCCACATCCGCCCGCCCGCCGTGCTCGTGATCGGCGCCGTCGCGGCACTGCATCACGAGCTCGCGTGGTTCTCCGCCGGTCCGCTCGCCGGCCACACGATCGCCGTCACCCGTGCACGGGCGCAAGCGAGTCCGCTCGCGGCGCGCCTGCGCGACCTCGGCGCGCGCGTCGTCGAGGCGCCGACGATCCGGATCGAGCCGCTCGCGGCCGAGCTGCCGGATCTGGCGGACTTCGACCTGCTGTGCGTCACGAGCCCGAACGGCGCACGGCGGCTGCTCGAGCTCTGCCGCGACGCGCGCGATCTCGCAGGACCGGCGATCGCGGCGATCGGGCCGGGCACGGAACAGGCGC
>JALZJA010000544.1 GCA_030860005.1 Actinomycetota bacterium | reverse complement strand
ACGAGCTCGATCGGGGCCTCGTCTTCACGAACCTCATCGAGACCGACGCGGTCTACGGGCACCGCAAGGACGTCGAGGGCTTTCACGCCGCGCTGCGCGAGATCGACGCGGCCGTCGCGTCGTGGCTCGAGCGCATGCGTCCCGCCGACATGCTCGTCGTCACGGCCGACCACGGCTGCGACCCATCGGCGCCGCATACCGACCACACCCGCGAGCACGTGCCGCTGCTCGCGCAGTTCGACGGGCACGGCGGCCGCCGCCACGACGGCGCGATGGCCGACGTGGGAGCGAGCGTCCTGCGCTGGCTGATCGGACGGGACGCGCCGCAGCTGCCCGGGCGGGCGTTCGTCTGACGGCGGCAGGAAGATGGGCGGCCGAACAAGGTTTGGCCCGGTATCCTGATGTCGTCATGAGGCGGATGATGTTCCAAGCCGACGACGCGCTACTCGACCGCGCACGACGCCGCGCCGCAGATCGCGGGGTACCCGTAGCACAACTCGTTCGCGAGGCGCTTGAGCGCGAGCTTGGGCCGGCCGCACCGGCGCCGGATGTCCGCTGCGCCGGGGCCTTCGGCTCCGGGACAGGCGACCTTGCCCGTCATGTGAGCGAGGGCAACGACTACGAGCCGCCGCCGTTCCGCTCGTAATCGATACAGGGCCGCTCGTCGCGCTGCTCGATGCGGACGATCAAGACCACGCGCCGTGCTCCGAACTGCTGCGGTCGTGGACCGGCATTCGGCTCGTTCCCGCGCCCGTGCTCGTTGAGCTCGACCATTTCGTTCCCTATGGCGCCTTCACCAGTTTCTTGGAAGATGTTCAACGCGGAGCGTTCTCATCGAGGATCTCCAACCCGGCGACTACGTCAGGCTCCGCGAACTCCTGATCGCCTACGCGGACCTCCGACTCGGCTTCGTCGACGCGGCAGCGCTCGCCGTAGTCGAACGCTTTGCGGAGCGTCAAGTAGCGACCCTCGACCGCCGCCATTTCGCCGTCGTCCGGCTTGACCACACCGACGCCCTCAAGCTGCTCCCCTCCGGCGAGTAGCGAAAAGAGCCTCCGCGGGGAACAGCCCATTTCCTGCGGACAAGAACTCCTATCCGTCAAGCGGCTGCGGCCGTCTGTCGTGTGATCGAAGCCGCGCCTGCGAGAGCGCTGCTCGCGTCGAATAGTGCACTCTGCCCTCCGGCCGCCGCGGCGCCGACCCGCTGAGTCGGATCGACGCCGGGGCGGTGCCCTATGGGCCAGTGAGCGAACCGGTGACCGAGAGCAGGGCTTGCCGCAAGGGCGTGACGAAGCAGTTGCCCTGAGTGGGGACGACGATGCCAATCCCGCTGAAGCGCGCGCGGGGGAACCGCGCCTCCGGCTGGACGACGAGCGCGGTGCGCTTGACGGTCAGCGCTCCGACCATGTGCTTGATGCCTGCGGTCGTCGGGACGCTGATGCGGATCGTGCCCGAGATGACGCTCGAGAGGCAGGTCACATGGGTGTAGGTCTCGTCGATTCCCATGGTTCCGGGTCCCGTCACGCGGTGGCCGTCGATCTCGCCGACACAGGTGATCGATCCGGTCTGTCCATGAGTGGTGACCGTCCCCGAGGTCGGGGTCATGCTGAAGCCCGGGGTGATCGTGATGGTGAAGCGGTTGGTGCAGAGTGCCGATGTCGCGTCGGCGGCGTGCGCGGGCGCCGCGGCGAGCAGTGCGACGGTGGCCAGTGCGGCCAACGCACCGGCGATCCGTAGGCGTCTGTGGGTGGTCGTGGTATTCATGTCATCGTCCTCCTGCTGATCGTTGTGTCGTTTCCGGCTCGCGATCGAAGCCGTTGTGAACCGCGGGCTTCGCGGCGGCTTGCGTGCCCTATTGCTTCGTCCTTCCTGGTGCTTGGTGCACCGCCGTGCGCCCCACGGGGACGGCACTTCGTCTAATGACGACCGGCCGCGGGGTCTGTCTCGGACGTGGTGCCGGTCGCTGTCGCGCGGGCGGTATCGAATGCCGACATGAGCTCCAGCCAGCCGGTGAATTGGATGGTTGTGCCGAAGCCGTCGTGGAGGGTGCCGCGGATCGGTTCGCTGTCCTGCTCGACCGCGACCTCGAGGCGAACGTGATCGTCAGCCATGGTGCGGGCGATGGGTGATGCTGGCGTCGTGGTGCAGCAGCCTGGTCCGCTCGCCGCTGGCGCAGCTGATCGCACGCAGCCCGTCGTCTGGGACCGTAGGTTCGCGTCGCGCCGCTTCGTTCGCTGTCGCGGCGAGCGGCGCGAGCCATGCCGACGGCAGAACCGGACCGATCCTGGCGGGATTATCGGGCAAGAGACGCCGGGCGAGTTGCGCCGCGCGACGCTGCTCGATGTGTGGCACGAGATCGTCGAAGCGCAGCAACAGCGCGATGCTGGGTGCGATCTGAAAGTCCGCGGCGTTGAGCTCCGGAGCGTTGAGTAGTCCTTGCTCGATCCACGCGTCGATCTGGTCTAGGCGCGCTGGGAGTCCGGCGAGATCCTCCTCGCCGGCGAAGTCGCTCGCCCGGCAACCGGCGGTCGCCAGGCGCGTGACGAAGCGGCGCGAGACGCGCTGCGCCGGCCGCATGACCGGGTTATCGTGGGCCAAGACGGTCATGAACGCGCGCGGGTCGCGCCGGGCGGCGCAAAAGAAGATGCGCCGCCCGGCATCCTGGAGCTCCTCGCCCCAGCGCTCGGCCTCGATCACGGCGCGCCGCCGTTGCGCATCGGCCGGAAACAGCGCCGGCTGCGGCACGAGCTCGTCGAGTTCGCGGGAGATCTCGCGCGAGCCCTGAACGCGGCGGCCGTCGATCTTCAGCGCCGGCACGGTCATCCTCTCGAATCGGCGTCCCAGCATGGAGAACGTGTGCGGCCCGACCAAGACGTGCACGCGCTTGTAGCCGATCCCCTTATGTTCGAGCATGAGCTGCGCGGTCAGCGACGGACCCGAGCCGGTGAACATGTACAGCTTGACCTTACGCGCCATCTCATCGGACCCCCGTCAGCTTCAGGTTGACCTTGCATGATCTGTGCGCGCCGCCGTCAGACGACTTGCACCGGATCGTGCCGCCGCCCTTGACGCGCTTGAACGCGCCGGTCCCACCGGTCACGCTGACCGTTCCCTCGTAGATGATGTTCATGGGGCTTGTGGCAGCGTATGTCCCCGCGACGGTACCCCTGATCGTCCCGCGGTTGAAGTACTTCTTGAAGCGAACGGCGACCGTTCCCTGACCGGGCCCCGTCGGCGTCACCGTGGAGGTGCCGTAATGCACGCCCTTACCGAACGGGCGTGGACATGACACGAGTCCGAAGCTGATGCCGCGCGGGGGCGTGCCCTGTGGCGGCCCCTGCGAGTAGAGCTCGAACGTGCAACTGAGGTGCTTTGTCTTGGTGTTCTTTGCTGACGCGCCGCTGCCCACGCCGATCCCCAGGGCGGCGGTCGCCACGAGCGCGGTACTGATCATCCATCTGCGTCGCATCTCGTGCCTCCATCGTCGCGGGCCATCGTGTCGCGATCCTGCGCCGCGGAGCATCTGTCGGCAACGTGGAGCGCCCCCTGGACTTTTGCGACGGCGACCGTAGAGAAGCGAACGATGGACGCCAGCCCTCGGGCGCCCGCGGTCGAGCTGCTCGAGCGCGAGCGCGAGCTGGAACGCCTCGAAGCGGCGATCGCGGCGGCGGCGGGCGCGGGTGGCATCGTGGCGCTCGAGGGCGAGCCCGGGATCGGCAAGTCGTCGCTGCTCGCTCACGCAATCGTTGTGGCGAAGGACACGGGGATGCAAGTGCTGCGCGCGCGGCGGTGAACTTGAGCGTGAGTTCGCCTACGGCGTCGTGCGTCAGCTGTTCGAGGCACCGCCCGCGTCGGCGCTGCCGGTCGATCGCGAGCGCTGGCTGGCGGGCGCCGCCCGACTTGCGGCGTCGGTCGTGTCGGCGCAGGCGCCCGAGCTCGGGGCCAACCCGGGTTCCGGGTCGGTTCTGCACGGTCTGTATTGGCTGTCGGCGAATCTGTCGATCGAGGCGCCGCTGCTGCTGGCGGTCGATGATGCGCAGTGGGCCGACGACGCGTCGATCGCGTTCTTGTCGTATCTGGCGCGCCGCGTCGACGAGCTCGCGATCCTGATCATCTACGCCTCACGTGTCGGTGAGGGAGCAAGCGCGGCGCTGCCGGCGGTCACCGAGCCAACGCTGACGAGCACGGTGCTGCGCCCGCAGGCGCTCACCGCAACGGCAACGGCGCAGTTCGTCGCACGGCTGCTCGGGGAGGCGGGCTCGACGCGGTTCGCGCAGGCCTGCCATCTCGCGACCGCAGGCAACCCGTTCTTGCTCGGAGACCTCGTGCGCAGCTCGACATCGATGCCGCCGGGCCGCCGCCGACGTGTTGACCAGCGCCGCCATCCTACGCGACGGACGCCCGCTGGAGTTCATCCATCCGATCGTGCGCACGACGATCTACAACGAACTGCCGCCGGGACGGCGCGCGACGAGCCACAAGCGCGCCGCGCTGCAGCTCGCCCAGGACGGCGCCGGCGATGTCGCGCTCGCGCCGCATCTACTTGCCACTGAGCCCTCCGGCGATCCCTGGGTGGTCCAGTGCCTGCGCACCGCAGCACGGGAGATACGTGAGCGTGGTGCGCCCGACGCCGCATGCACCTACGAGCATGCTCGCTCGCTGACGGAGCTCGGCGCCGCGCTACGGCGGGCGGGTCACCGGCGCGAGGCGCGCGAAACGCTCCGCGAAGCACTCGACCTCGCCGACCGCTGCGGCGCGCTACGACTTGCCGACCGGGCACGCGACGAACTCGTCGCGACGGGCGCACGGCCGCGGCGCCTCGCGCTGCGCGGACGCGACGCGCTCACACCCAGCGAACGACGTGTCGCCGACCTCGCCACCGCAGGCCTCGGCAACCGCGACATCGCCCAAGCCCTGTTCGTCACCGTCCGCACCATCGATGGGCACCTCACCAACGCCTACATGAAGCTCGAAATCAGCTCACGCGACCAGCTCGCCGCCGCACTCGCCGACGCCAGCGGCTGAACGCACCCGGAGGCAGGCGATCCTCGCGCGCTCGCTGAGCCGGAAAACGCAGCGACCCGCGGCGGCACATTGCCCGTCATCCTGCCGTGTGTGATCGCCAGACGGCGACCAAGCCGCGATCTCGGCCCGACCACCGTGCACACGGTGTGCCCAACAGAAGCTGTTGCACACACAGACGCTGAACGGCCTACGTTGTCCGGCGGGGAAGGACCCATTCCCCGCGAGGTCGGCAGGCCCCGTGCTACGAAGGTCGCGCCGGCATGGGCCAGTAGCGGCTGCGCGCCACGACGTCGTGCGCGAAGACGACACGTTTCCTGCGAAGTCGGCCGTCACGGGCCACCGGTGAGCGACTGACATCTTCCGCCCCGCACGTCGCTCGAGGCGGGGCCGCCGGCAGCTCACCGATGCGTCGAGCAACGCGATACTGGTCCCATGCCCGAGCTGCCCGAGGTCGAGACGATCCGCCGGCGCCTCGCGCCGCTCGTCGAGGGGCAGACGCTGCGCTCGCTTCGGATCGTGGACCCGCGCTGGTGCGAGCCGCTCGATCCGGTGGCGCTGAGCGACGCGCTCGAAGGGCGGCGCGTCGAGCGCCTCGACCGGCGCGGCAAGTACCTCATCTGGGAGGCCGAGGACGAGGTC
>JALZJA010000543.1 GCA_030860005.1 Actinomycetota bacterium | reverse complement strand
ACGAGCTCGATCGGGGCCTCGTCTTCACGAACCTCATCGAGACCGACGCGGTCTACGGGCACCGCAAGGACGTCGAGGGCTTTCACGCCGCGCTGCGCGAGATCGACGCGGCCGTCGCGTCGTGGCTGGCGCGCCTGCGCACGGGCGACCTGCTCGTCGTCACGGCCGACCACGGCTGTGACCCGGCGGCGCCGCACACCGACCACACCCGCGAGCACGTGCCGCTGCTCGCGCATTTCGACGGGCACGGCGGCCGCCGCCACGACGGCGCGATGGCCGACGTGGGAGCGAGCGTCCTGCGCTGGCTGATCGGGCGGGACGCGCCGCAGCTGCCCGGGCGGGCGTTCGTCTGACGGCGGCAGCTTCGAGCTTGGTGACCTGCACCAGGGCATCGAGGTTGAGACCCGTGACCTCGGCGGCGATCGCTGTGTAGGCGGACAGGTCCAGGTATCGGACGTTCACTTGGCGAGCCGCTCGAGCAGCTCGCGGTGCTTCTCGATGATGCGCCTCAGCCGGGCCTTGAACTCCGGATCGTTGCGGCGACGCTCGACGGCCTCCGGCAGCGCCCGCTTGACGGTCTCGTTCAGGCTCGTGCCGTCCGCGCCTCCTGGAAGTCCGCAGGAACATCCCATTCCCTGGCGAGGGCCAGGCGTAGAATGTCGCTCGTGGCTTTGCGCCCGCACACCATCGAGTTAGCGCCCGACGCCTTCGACCTCGTAAGCCGCGAAGCGCAGCGCCGCGGGGTGAGCCCCGATCAGGTTGTTGAGGAGATCGTCCGCACCGACCTCGCCGCCGATGACGGCGGCGATCTCGCCGCGGCACTGCGCAGGGCCGCCGACGTACGCGCGACGCTGTCGCGCCTTGATGGTGTCGCGCTCGCGCGCGAGGCACGGGCCGACCTCGAAGCGCGCGGCGCTTGACCGTCGTCGTCGATGCCAACCTGCTCGCCGTCCTCGCGCTGGACGACGAGCGAGCGCCGCTCGTCGAGACGAAGATGCGCGAGTGGGCGACTGCGGGCGAGACGCTGCACGCGCCCGCGCTGTTGCCCTACGAGGTCGCCAACGCCCTCGTCAGGGCGACTGTGACGGTCGGCTTGGAGCGAGGCGTCGTCGCGGAGATCTGGGCGACGATCTCGGCCGTGCCCGTCACGCTGCACCCGCTGCGGGAGGGTGCCGAGGTGATCGCCATCGCGCGGCGACTCGCACGCCAGAGCGCGTACGACGCGGCGTATGTCGCACTGGCGCAGTCGCTGGACGCTGAACTGTGGACGCTCGACGGACCGCTCGCCCGAAACGCGCTCGGCATCGGCCTTCCGGTACGACTGCTCGAGTGAACCCACGCGGTCCATGCGACTCCGACCGGCGCCGCAGGAAACAGACGTTTTCCTGCCGACAGTCACCCTGCGAGAGGCGCTCTACGCGCCACCAGCCTCCGGATTGGCGCGCGCTATCATGATGTCGTGAGGCGGATGATGTTCCAAGCCGACGACGCGCTACTCGACCGCGCACGACGCCGCGCCGCAGATCGCGGGGTATCCGTTGCACAACTCGTTCGCGAGGCGCTCGAGCGTGAGCTTGGACCGGCGACACCGGTGCCGGATGTCCGCTGCGCAGGGGCCTTCGGCTCCGGGACAGGCGACCTTGCCCGTCGTGCGAGCGAGGGCAACGACTACGAGCCGCCGCCGTTCCGCTCGTAATCGACACAGGGCCGCTCGTCGCGCTGCTCGATGCAGACGATCAAGACCACGCCCCCTGCTCCGAACTGCTGCGGTCGTGGACCGGCATTCGGCTCGTTCCCGCGCCCGTGCTCGTTGAGCTCGACCATTTCGTTCCCTATGGCGCCTTCACCAGCTTCTTGGAGGACGTTCAACGCGGAGCCTTTCTCATCGAGGATCTCCAACCCGGCGACTACGTCAGGCTCCGCGAACTCCTGATCGCCTACGCGGACCTCCGACTCGGCTTCGTCGACGCGGCAGTGCTCGCCGTAGTCGAACGCTTTGCGGAGCGTCAAGTAGCGACCCTCGACCGCCGCCATTTCGCCGTCGTCCGGCTTGACCACACCGACACCCTCCAGCTGCTCCCCGCCGGCGAGTAGCGAAAAGAGCCTCTGCGGGGAATAGCCCATTCCCTGCGGGACCACGAACGCGCCAGGGGGACCAGGCCGACCCCGCGCCTCGTGCGAGCCACGAGGCGGAGAGCGCTCCTGTCGTCGAATTGCGGCACTCTGCCGCTGGGAGAGCCCAGCCGTTGAGCGGTCGTGGCGAACACGGGGGCGCATAGCGCACCTCGCGCGACACGATGCCCACCCGGCACCGCTCAGCGAGCGGTCGTGTC
>JALZJA010000523.1 GCA_030860005.1 Actinomycetota bacterium | reverse complement strand
GCGTTGAACTCGCCGATGATCTCGGTCTCCTTGGTGGTCGTCCCGTTGCGCACCCCCTCGCGCAGCGCATCACCGCTCGCCGCGACGCTCAACGGTGCGACCATCACCGCCAGCACGATCGCCGATGGTAACTGTTCAGGTCGTGCCGGCTGGGTCGCCGATCCAGCGGTAGTATGCGGCGAGCAGGCGTGAGGTGGCTGGGTCGGCGTCGAGGTCGATGTCCAGCAGCGCGAGCTGGTAGGTGCGTCCGTCGCGTCGGCAGGTAGCGATCAGTTCCCGGCGGTTGCCGCGGGTGGCGGCGGAGAGGGTCTCGACGTGCTGGCCGACGACGGTGCCGGGGCACGGGAAGTTGGCGTCCTCGTCGAAGGCGTTTTCGAATGCCTGGAGCTGCTCGTCTTCGTCGTGGCAGTCGACGGTGATCTCGGCGATCAGGTTGTCGAGGCCGGGGTCTTTGTGGTGGCGGGTGAGGCTCATCAGGCGACTTTGGTCGTGGGCGCGGGGCTCAGGCGGTCCAGGGCGAGCGCGGAGCAGCGGACATGGCCGCTGGTGAAGCGGCCGATCGGGCGGTGCAGGCAGACGGTGACGTCGCGGTCGTCGATGTCGATGATCCGGCCGCGCACGCCATGCAGGTAGCGTGGCTTGACGGTGTGGTTGATGCGCACCTCGTCGCCGACGCACAGCTGCGCGAGCGCGTTGGCCGCGTGGACGGTGTGCAGCAGGTGCAGGCGAGCGTGGATTGCGTCGGCGAGCGCGTGCAGGCTGTGGTCAAGCTCGCCGTCGGCGATTTGGTCCAGCAGCAGCCGCTCGGGGTCGGGAGTCGCGGGCGCCGCGGGGGCGGCCGGGCGGGCTGCCGGCAGCGCGGGGCGCGGGGTCTGGTTGTTGGGGCGGCGGGAGCGTTTGCTCATCGCCCGGGGATGATCGGCGAGCGGGCGGACGGGATCAGGTCGGCGCGGCGTCGGGCAGCCAGGGGCGCCCGGCGGCCAGCCGGCCGAGGGCCTCGAGCGTGTCGTGACCGTGCTTGCGGGCGGTCGAGATGTAGCTGCGGATCTGAAGGAAGCGCTCGGCGCCCTCGCGGGTGCGCCAGCAGCCGGAGATCTTCTGCTGCAGCTTGACCATGCGGATGTCCTGCTCGGCCTGGTTGTTTGAGAACGGCACGCGGAAGTCATAAGCGAAGCGCAGCACGTCGGGCTGGTAGCGCTCCAGGCGCACCAGCAGGTTGTGCGCCTTGGTCTTCTTGCCGTCGCGGGCGGGGTGCTCGTCACGGCCCATCGCGAGGATCGTCTGGTAGCTGGCGTCAAGCTCGCCCAGCGCGGCGGCCTCCAGACGATCGGCGCCGGCGGCGCGCGCGCGCTCGACGAGGTCCTTGGTATCCAACAGCAGGCAGCTCATCGCCACCGGCCAGGCGTGGCCGGCCTCGGCGGCGGCCTGAAGCTCCCTGAGGTGGTGGACGTTGCATAGGCCGTGATCGCAGCCGGCGTAGTTGCGGTAGGGCGCCCAGCCGTCGTGGACGGCGACGCCGCCGAAGCCGGGCAGAACGCCGGCGTCGTCGATCGCCTCGCCGCCGCGCCGCGCGTGCGCGGTGTAGCGCGTCAGCGTGTCGGTCGAGGCGCTGTGCACCCAGCCAAGGCGGCCGGCGATCCGCGCGCCGGTCTCGTCGAAGTGCGCCACCTTGGCGCCGGTCAGCAGCTCGCGCAGGCGCTCGTCGAAGTCTGTCAGGCCAGCGGCCGCCTGCGCGACCCAGCCGCTCAGCGTGCCGGTCGAGACCGCCGCGCCGGCCAGATCGCGCAGCGCCTGGGCGGCGCGGTCGTAGGGCAGGTGCTGAAAGACGCACAGATACACGCCCAGCGCCCGGATCCCGGGCCCGTACTGCGTCGGCGCGCCGATCCCAGCGGGGAACCTGCCCGCGCTGACGTGCCCGCACCCACAGCAGCGCCGCTCGGCAACGTGCTCGACGACGCGCAGCAGCGTCCCCGGCGGCAGATCGAAGACCTGGCGACGCTCATCGCCCTCCAGGCGCTCGGCCCCGGCCAGATCGCCGCCGCAGCCCTCGCAGCGCTCTGGAGGGTGCTCGACTCGCTCGTCGGGTACCGCGACCGGCTCAAGCCGCGTGCCCTCATGGCCCTCCTGGCCGCCCTGCGCCCGCCCCGACGAGCGTCGCAGACTGCGCCTCTTGGGATCGACCGCAGGCTTCGAAAGCCCCTCCGACGACGGCGGCCGCGATGAGTTGCGCGAGTTGGCTCCCAAGCGCGCATCGAGCGCGGCGATCATCGCGCGCAGCTCGACGATCACAGCCTCCTGTGCCGCCACCCGCGCCTCAAGCTCCTCATAGCTCGGGCGCCCCGCAACATTCCCTGCATCCGCCACGGGTGCAAACTTCCCTGCAAACGCGCACAGTCCTGCGTCTCGTGACCGCCTCGACGCGACCCGTCCGCCGCGTCGGCTACAAGATCGCGATGCTCGACGACCAGACGATCCACAACGTCCGCGAACTGCGCGCCCGCGGGCTGTCTCCCAAAGAGATCGCCCGCACCCTCGGATTGCGTCCGGCCATCGTCACCGATGTCGTGCGCAAGCTCGCCGCCGAACGCGACGCCGCCGATCCCAAAGGTGAGCTTGTCGACTGCTCGATCAACGCCGGGTGGAGCGCCGCCCTGACGATCACAGGCCACCCCGAATGGTCCGACCCCGGCGCCCAAGACGGCACCGGCGGCCTGGTCAGCGTCCTCGTCGCCCGCCGGCGGCGCCACCGGCGCGCCGCCACCGTCTGCGTCTACCTGCTCGACGTCTACTGCCTGGGAGTCAAGAACGCGATCGGCCCCGACACCATGGACGACCAATCGCTGCATCGCTTCATCGGCCAGGTCTTCAGCGGCTACGACGCGCCGCCGATCCCAGCCCCGATCGAGCTCGCGCGCGACCTCGTGCTCGGATCCGCCGAATACGCCCACACGCTCGGATTCGCTCCACACCCCGACTTCCAGCAGGCTCGCGCGCACCTCGGCACAACGACCGGACCAAGCGCGATCACGTTCGGACGCCACGGAAAGCCCACCTACATCCAGGGCCCCTACGACGACCCCCGCCACGTCCTTCGCACCCTACGCCGCGCAGTCGGACGCAACGGCTTCCACTACACGGTCACCGGCGACCTCGACGAACTCCGCGCGACCGCCTAAACAGCGACGACCGCGTCCCATCAGCCGCAACCTAAACAGTTACGCGGCCCGAAGATGACAGGGTCGAGGTGTGGTGCGAGACCGTCACGTCCGAGAATGCCCTTTCCCGGACTTGAGCCGGTGCCGAGGCCCCAGGCGCCGCCGCCGAACGTCAAGCGGTGGGTGGTGGATTCTCGGGATGTGTGACGCTGGCTAACGCAGAAGCCAGAGCCATCTTGACCGAGGTGCGGTTTATGGGAACGCGTAGCTTTATGCTTTGGCGGATAGGGTCTAATCGACGTCCGGAGCCACCGGTACGAACTTGCTGAGGAGTTCGCCGAGCGATTTACCTGATTCGATGTGGCTGTGGAGGTACTTCAGCCCGGCGTCTGCGAGGCGCTCCATGTAGGCGACTGGTCGCCCCTCATGGGCGGTGCTGAGGTGTTCGACTGCGTGGGTGAGGTTGCCGACGGGATCCAGGCCGCCGATGTGGAATTTGGTCGTGCGAGTGGTGTCCTCGGCGGCGGGCGGGAGTTGCTCGGCGATCGCGACGGCGATCGCGAGTCGGTAGACGTCTTGCTCGTGTCGGATCCGCCCTCTTGGCGGACGAGCGCGAGGTGCTCGCCTTGCCGTGTCAGACAGAC
>JALZJA010000458.1 GCA_030860005.1 Actinomycetota bacterium | reverse complement strand
CGTCCGCACCAACGAGGCGCCCGGCATGGCCGGAGCGCTACCCGACCTTCGGTGCGGCGCCGCCGCCCGGCGCGCGCGCAGTGCCGAGAACGTGCGGATTGGTGTGAAGCCACGAGGGGCCCAGGTCCACCGCGCGGACCTGCTCGATCGCGAAGCCGGCTGACGTCATCGCACCGACGGTGTCGCGCGCGCAACGGCAACCGCCGGCCGCACGCGGCCAGAGCCCGGAACGGTCAAGCGCCTCCTGGATCCGCGCCTTGCGCGGCCTGCCGGCGCGCACGTGCTCGAGGAAACGCAGCTCGCCGGAGGGTTCGAGAACGCGCCGTAGCTCGGCCAGCGCCCGCTCCTGGTCGGGCACGCTGCAGAGCACGAGACACGCGACAGCCGCGTCGAAGCTGCCCAGATCGGGCGGGAGATTCTCCGCCACGCCGTCGCGCACGACCACGCGCACCGCAGCGGCGCGTGCGGCGGCCTGCGCCTTGGAGCGCAGGTACGGCTCGGGCTCGAACGCAACGACCTCCTCAACGCCGCTCGGGTAATGGCGGAGGTTCATCCCGTCGCCCGCGCCGATCTCGAGCACGCGACCGGAGAGTCCGGCCAGCAGCTCGCGGCGCCGCGCCGCGAGCTCGCGCTCCATCGACGGCGTGATCCGGTGATACACCCGAGCGAAGATCGGGTGACGGACCGGCTTGGGGCTCACCTGTGTGAGGCTACGGGTGGCGGGCGCGCGATTGACGAACTGCAGCGATGAAGAAGGTGGAGCGAGCGGGATCGGGCGGTGCAGCAGGGCGGTCTTGCGACGGAGTGGGTCGCACCGCACAGCCACAAATGACGGATCGTTCGTGGGCGTCATCCACCAGCGCGCGGACGGGATGGCGCGGCGCAACACGCTGCGCCACGACGACCTGGACGCGCGCTTCCCGGGCCTGCTCGACGCGGTCCTCGCGGCGGCGCCTCGCGGCGCCGGAAGCTGACCCGGGACCGTTCACCGGTTCTCGCCGCGGCGCAGACGATCTGCGATCGCGTCGATGCGCCGCTGCGCGGACGCGCGGCTCGTCACGGCATGAAACGGCCCGCCGTGGCTCGCGGCCCAGGGGACGAGCACGTCGAAGTTCAGCTCGCGGATGAGCTCCAGGGTCGCGATGTACGCCGCGCGGTCGCTCGATCCCTCGAGCACGGCCGCGACCCACTCGCCCTGGTCGAGGTAGATCGTGTCGCCCGTGAACAGGAAGCGGTGCTCGCCGTTGTCCCACAACACCGCGGTCGCTCCGCTCGTGTGCCCCGGCGTCGGGATGACCTCGAGGTCGTCTCCGAGCACGTGGCGCCGGGAGAAGGTCGCGCGCACGCGGGTTCGCGTCGCCACGCTGTCGCGCTCGTGCTCGTGGCAGAACAGCGGCGCGTCCACGGACGCCGCCGCGAACATCGCCTCGTGACGGTGGTTGAGGTACTGGCGGGCGACCGAGCCTGAATCGAGTTCGAGGCCGCGCGTGCTGTAGATGACGACGTTGCCTTCGTCGCGTGCGAGCAGAAAGGCGCGGATGTCGAGCGCCGGCGCGAACGCAAGCGCCTCCGGCGCGGATGCGCGCAGGCCGGGGAGGACGGTCTGCATGTCGATGAGCATCTGCATGGTGGCGATCATCGATCCTCAACCGCACTTGAAGTCAAGCCCATGGGCCCGGTCCTAGGACCAATTGCCGATGGTGAGCCGATGGCGAGGCCTCTAGCTTCGACTCCATGGACACATCACATCTGCCGTTCGGGCGCACAGCGCTCGTCACCGGCGCCTCGCGCGGCCTCGGACTCGCGCTTGCGCGCGCACTCGCCCAGCGCGGCTGGCGGCTCGTCATCGACGCGCGCCGGTTCGGTGAACTCGACCTCGCGCGCGCCGAGCTCGCCCAGCTGACCGATGTCGTCGCGGTTCCCGGCGACGTCGCCGACGCCTGGCACCGCGGCGTGCTCGTCGAGGCCGCCGGCGAGCGTATCGACCTGCTCGTCAACAACGCCAGCTCGCTCGGTGTCGCGCCCCTGCCGCCCCTGAGCGCCTACCCGCTCGATGAGCTCGAGCGCGTCTTCCGCGTCAACGCCTTCGCGCCGCTCGCGCTCGCGCAGCTCGTCCTGCCGCGCATGCCCGCCGGCGGGCGGATCGTGAACATCAGCTCCGATGCCGCGGTCGAGTCCTACGAGGGCTGGGGCGGCTACGGCTCCTCGAAGGCCGCGCTCGAACAGCTCAGCGGCGTGCTCGCCGCAGAGCGGTCCGACCTGCGCGTCTACGCCGTCGACCCCGGCGACATGAACACGCGCATGCAGCAGCACGCCTTTCCGGGCGAGGATGTCTCCGATCGCCCGCCGCCCGAGGCCAGCGTGCCCGGGCTGCTCGCGCTCGTCGAGGGCGAGGTGCCGAGCGGACGCTACCGCGCGGTGGAGCTCATCGGAGCGCGCGCGTGAGCGTGGCAGCGGCGCCTGCGCCGGCGCCGATCGAGCGCCGCGAGGCGCACGAACCGCCGGAGGCGCGCGGGCTCGAGC
>JALZJA010000452.1 GCA_030860005.1 Actinomycetota bacterium | reverse complement strand
ACAACCTCGCCTTCGACTCCAAGAAGGACGGCGACGAGGAGTTCGAGTCCCAGGGCTTGAAGGTCTACGTCGACAAGCCGAGCCTGCCGTACGTGCACGGCTCCGTGATCGACTACGTCGACTCCCTCCAGGGCGCCGGCTTCCAGGTCAACAACCCGAACGTCGTCGCGGCCTGCGGCTGCGGCTCGTCCTTCCGGGTCGCCGACGAAGAAGCGGTCTCGGCGGTCTAGACCCGTGCTCTGAGGTTGCGCGGCTGAGCAGCTCGCCGCGGAGGAGAGTGCCGTGGGGGCGTTCGACGCCGCTGCGTGACATGTCCGCCGGTTGAGCACGACTGCGCGGGCGTCGTGTCGCACGAGGTGCCCTATGTGACCCCGTGTTCGCCACGACCGCTCGCTTAAGTGTCAGCGCGGTTGTCACGCGGCCGCGCAGTTGTGAGGATTGGCGCGTGCGGCTGCGTGAGCTCGCGATCGATGGGGTGTTCGAGCGGCTGTATCGGACGTTCGGACCGCGGTACATCGACGCGATCAAGGCGGCTGTCTGGGCGGCCATCTGCCTTGTCGTGACCCCGGGCTTCGTCGCGCTGCTCACCGCGCCCTGGGAGCCGACGACCGGCGAGTTCCTTCGCTGCCTGGCCGCCTATGAGCTGATGTTCGGGCTCTTCGCCGGGCCGGGCACATTCGTGATCGCCCGCCGTGCGGCGCCCGCGACGTTTCGCTGGGTGGGCGGAAACCACGCGCCGGCGGACGCGCGGGCCGCATGGGAGTCGACGGTCGCCGGGCTGCCGCGCTGGATGGGCATCACGTGCGCCTGGTGGCTGCTGTGGGGCGTACCCGCCTCGTTCTACACGGCCGCGACCCTGGACGTCGCCTGGTACGGCTACCCGATCTACCTGGCCGGCATGGCAGGGACGGTCGGTGTCGTCGGGATCTTCGGGTACCTGCTCCTGGAGCAGGCGCTGCGTCCGTTGGTGCGCGAGATCGCGGGCCACCTGCCGCCGGATGGCGCTCCGCCGCGCAGCGTGATGACGCTCGGCGTCAAGGCGCTCGTGCTGGTTCCCGCGATCAACTTCTTCAGCGCCGCCGTGGTGGGATTGCTCGTCGTCCACGACCTCGGACCGGAGCTCTACCTCGGTCACATCCTGCTCTTGGCGGTCGTCGTGAGCCTGACGCTGTCGCTGATCCTCACGCTGATGTTCCGCAACTCGGTGCTGCGGCGCGTCGAGGACCTGCGCGAGGCGATGCACCGCGTCGACGAAGGCGATCTCGCTACGCGCGTCGCGCCGCTGGCGGGTGACGAGCTCGATGACATGGGCGCGAGCTTCAATGAGATGGTCGGCGGCCTGCTCGAACGCGAGTTCCTGCGCGAGCACAACGCCGACCTCGTCGCCGATCTTCGCCGGCAGGCCGACCAGCTGCGCGACTCGCGGGCGCGGATCGTCGCGGCGTCAGACGAGGCGCGCCGGGACGTCGAGCGCGACCTGCACGACGGAGCGCAGCAACGCCTCGTGCTGCTGGGACTGAAGCTCACGATGGCAAGCGCCCGCGCGCAGAGCGACCCCGCCGGGGTCACGGCCGACCTCGAGGAGCTGCGCACAGAGCTCGACGCGGCGCTGTCGGAGCTGCGCGAGCTCGCGCACGGCATCTACCCCACGATTCTCGCGAGCGAGGGCGTCGCGGCGGCCCTGCGCGAGGCCGCGCAGCGGGTTGCGATCCCCACCCGTATCGACTGCGACGGGACCGAGCGCTATCCGGCCGAACTTGAGGCCGCCGCCTACTTCTGCTGCCTGGAGGCGATGCAGAACTCCGCCAAGCACGGCGGCGGCGACGTCCGCGTGCGCGTGCGGCTCACCCACGGCAGCGGCGAGCTGGCCTTCGCGGTCTCAGACGACGGGCGGGGCTTCGATCCGGACGGCGCCGATGACGGTGCGGGCCTCCAGAACATGAACGACCGCATCGGTGCGCTCGGTGGAACGCTGCGGGTCGACTCGGCCCCGGGCGCGGGGACGACGATCAGCGGGACGCTCCCGCTCGTCGCCGCGGGCCGCGACGACGATGGCGCCTCCCGCCAGCGCCCGCGGACGGTCAGCGCGCACGCAGATACGTGAGCACGGCAAGCACGCGGCGGTGATCGTCGTCTGCCGGGGCGAGGCCCAGCTTGTGGAAGATCGTGCGCACGTAGCTCTCGACGGTTCGCCGGCTGAGCACGAGTCGCTCGCAGATCCCGGCATTCGAACGGCCCTCAGCCATGAGCGCGAGGATCTCGCGTTCGCGCGGGGTCAGCTCGGCGAGCTCTCGATCGGAGTCTGCGGGCCGCTGCACGAGTGCGGCGATGACCTGGGGATCGACGACCGAGCCGCCCTCCCCGACGCGGCGCACGGCATCGGCGAACTCCGCGATGTCGGCGATCCGGTCCTTGAGCAGGTAGCCGCAGCCGGAGCTGCCTTCCTCGAGCAGCCGCAGCGCATAGCTCGATTCGAGGTACTGCGACAGCACGACGACCCCGATCTCCGGATGCGCGCCGCGAATCGCCTGGGCGGCCCGCAGGCCCTCGTCCGTGTGGCTTGGGGGCATGCGGATGTCGACGAGCACGACATCGGGTCGCAGCCCGCCCACGCGCCGGACGAGATCCTCGGCATTGTCGGTCTGCGCGACGACATCGAAGTCGTGCGCCTCCAACACTCGCACGAGGCCTTCACGGAACAACAGCGAGTCGTCGGCGACGACGACCTGCACCTAGCCGCCTTTCACGAGCGCGGACAGCGCGGGCCCCGACAGGTCTCGCTTGGCAATGAAGCCGAGCACGGGAGCCTGCCGCAGCCGTTCGCCGTAGTCGGCGGCCTCGCGGCTCGAGGTCAGCACCACGCGCGGGCGGGACGGGTGACGGTTCAGGCTGGACGCCACCTCAAAGCCGTCGATCCCCGGCAGCTGGATGTCGAGGAGCACGACATCGGGACGCAGCCGCTCGACCTGCGCGAGCGCGGACTCGCCGTCCTGGGCTTCGCCGGTCACGTCGAAGCCCTGCTCGCCGAGCAGCGAATACGCCAGATCGCGGAAGCCCGGATGGTCGTCGACGATCAACAGCGAAAGCCCCATCACGCAGGATCGTGACGCAGGACCGCCCGGACGGCCACCGTGCTGGCGCTGGAACGGCAACGGCCGACGTGTCGCCGGGGGAGCAGGAACCGTGCAGGCACGGGTCCCGATGCCGCGCGCGCACCGATGCGCCGCTGACCCGCGGACCGTAGCGTCGCTGCACGCCAAGCAACGCGGCCGAGGGAGGCCATCACATGCGCTTCGACCAGACCACATTCGCGCCCACTGACGCCGTCAGTGGCGGCGCCCTCGCCGCAGCAGCGGCGGTACCCACTTCGACCGAATCGAGCCTGGATCGGCCCCGGTTGCTGGGAACTCCCGAGATCATCAGCTTGCATCCTCTGGCCGTGGAGATCCTCGACGGTCACCGCGCTCACGCGCTCGGCGACGACGAGGGCTATCGCGGCTACCGCGGGCACGTCTACCGCGTGCTGAACTTCGCCCGCGCGCTATCGGCAAACATCGACGACCGCGACGCCAAGCTGGCGATCGCAGCCGCCTTCCACGATCTCGATGCCTTCAGTGCGCTGGACTACCTGTCCTCGTCGATCCGCGCTCAGGATGCGTGGCTCAGACAGACCGGGAGGCAGGCGTGGGCGTCCGAGCTCGCGGTCGTGATCGCGGAGCACCATCGCCTCACCCCGTATCGCGGCCCTCATGCGCCGCTGGCCGAGGCGTTCCGTCGCGCCGACCTCGTCGACCTCAGCCAGGGGCTGATCCGCGACGGCATCCCGCGCCCCTACGTCAAGGCGGTTCGGGCGGCCTTCGACGTGGGGAGCTTCTTCACCCGGGTCGTGCCCCGGGCGATCGTGCGTAACCTCCGCCAGCACCCGCTCGACCCGTTCCCACACATGCGCGCGCGGCGCGCGCTCGCCACGGCAGGTCACACCGGTGCCGAGCACTGAAACTCAGATCGATCGCGAAAGGACAGCACGATGACCCAGTCCGACGCCGAACTCCTGCGTTCGGGATACGAAGCGTTCGCCGGCGGCGACGTGCCCGCCGTCCTCGCCCTGTTCTCCGAAGACATCGCCTGGCACGTCTCGGGGCGCAGCCCGATCGCCGGCGACTACCGTGGCCACGACGAGGTGCTCGGCTTCTTCGGCGCGCTCGGGGAGCGCTCCAACGGGACGTTCAAGCTCGACGTGCAGCAGATCCTCGACAGCGGCGACGGCACGGTCGTCGCGCTCGTCACCGAGACCGCCCACCGAGAGGGCGCCCGGCTCGACGTGTCGGCCGTGCACGTCTGGCAGCTCCGCGAGGGCAAGGCGACGAGCTTTCGCGGCTTCATGGCCGACGACTACGCGGTGGACGAGTTCTGGTCCTAGTGGTTCATCTTGCTAATTCCCTGTTTCGGGGAGGGGCCGGGCTGCCGACCCTGAAGTCCTTGCCGATGTCTTCGGCGAGGATTGGGGACGGCATGGGTGTGGTCAGGCGGATCGAGTTGGCGGCCGAGCAGCGCGCGGAGCTGGAGCGGATCGTGGCTGCGGTGAGTTCTGAGGTGCGGATGGTCGAGCGTGCGCGGATCGTGTTGTGCGCGTCTGAGGGCCTGAAAGGCAGGGAGATCGCTGAGCGGGTGGGGTGCTCGTTGCCGACGGTCGTCAAGTGGCGCGGGCGTTACGCGCGCGACGCGATCGAGGGGTTGCGCGACGCGCCGCGTCCGGGGCCGCCGCTGATCCATGGCCCTGAGGTGCGGG
>JALZJA010000450.1 GCA_030860005.1 Actinomycetota bacterium | reverse complement strand
CCGCCGTGCCGCCGGCTTCGATGCCACTCGCGGCGCGCATGCGGCCGGGCTCACTCGACGAGCTCGTCGGCCAGGAGCACCTGCTCGGCACGCCCGAGGAGCCGACGACGCTGCGCCGCGCGATCGCGGAGGGCCGGCCGCACTCGATGGTGCTCCACGGGCCGCCGGGCAGCGGCAAGACGACGCTCGCGCGGATCGTCGCCGGCTCGGCGCGCGCGGCGTTCGAGGAGCTCAGCGCGGTGCAGGCCGGGCGTGCCGAGGTGCGCGCGGTGATCGAGCGCGCCACGCACCGGCGCGCGTCGAGCGGCGAGCCGACGATCTTCTTCCTCGACGAGATCCACCGCTTCAACAAGGCCCAGCAGGACGCGCTGCTGCCGGCGGTCGAGGAGGGGCTCGTGACGCTCATCGGGGCGACGACCGAGAACCCGTACTTCGAGGTCAACGCCGCGCTTCTCAGCCGCGCGCAGGTCTACGAGCTGCAGGCACTCGACGCCGAGGAGATCGAGGCGCTGCTGCGACGCGCGCTGCAGCGCGGGGAGTGCGGCGCCTTGGCCGTCCCCGGCGAGGTGCTCGCCTTCCTCGCCGGACGCTCGGGCGGCGACGCGCGAACGGCGCTGGCCGCAATCGAGCTCGCCTGCGAAACGGCCGCAGCGGCCGGCGTGCCGATCTCGATCGAGGGCGCCGAGGAGGCGCTGCAGCGCAAGGCGCTGCGCTACGACCGCGCGGGCGACCAGCACTACGACTACATCTCGGCGTACATCAAGGCGGTGCGCGCGTCGGACCCCGACGCGGGGCTGTACTACCTCGCGGTCATGCTCGAGGGCGGCGAGGACCCGCGCTTCCTCGTGCGGCGGATGGTGATCCTCGCCTCGGAGGACATCGGCAACGCCGATCCGCAGGCGCTCGTGATCGCGACCGCCGCGGCGGCGGCCGTCGAGCACGTCGGCCTGCCCGAGTGCGTGCACGCCCTTTCGCAGGCGACGATCTACCTCGCGCTGGCGCCGAAGTCCAAGGCCGCAACCCGCTCGATCGGCGCGGCGATCGAGCACGTGCGCCGCTATGGCGCCGCCTCCCCACCTCCGCAGGTGCGCTCGCAGTCGGTCGGCTATGACAGCCCGCACAACCATCCGGGGCACCTCAACGAGCAGGAGGTCGCGCCCGACGAGGTCGCCGGGACGCGCTTCTACGAGCCCGATGACGCCGAGGCGGGCCTGCGCGAGCGCCTGGGTGAGATTCGCCGGGCACGCGGCCGCGAGGACGCTGAGACATGATCGAGTCGGTCAGCCCGATCGATCGGTTGGCGCTCGGCACGGTGGCGGCGATCGATCCCGCCGATGTCGCCGCCGCCGTCGCCGAGGCGGCCGGCGTCCAGCGGCTGTGGGCGCAGCTTCGCCTGAGCGACCGCGCGCGCTACCTCACGCGCGCCGCCCAGGCCGTCATCGATGAGTGGGACGAGCTCGTCCAGATCATCGTCACCGAGCAGGGGCGGCCGCTCGCCGAAGTGCAGAGCATGGAGCTGCTGCCCGCGGTCGAGACGCTGCAGTGGCTCGCCGAGGAGGGCCCGCGCGTGCTGGCGCCCGAGCGGGTGGGGCTGTCGCGGATCCTGCAGTCCGCCAAGCGCGCGCGGCTGACGTTCGAGCCGCTCGGCGTCGTCGCGGTGCTCACGCCCGGCGCCGAACCGTTCGCGACGCCGGTCGGGGATGTCGCGGTCGCGCTCATGGGCGGAAACGGCGTCGTCCTGCATCCGTCGCCGCTCGCCGCGCTCGCGGCCGAGCGCATCGGCCGCGTCTTCCTCCGCGCCGGATTGCCCGAGGGGCTGCTGCAGATCGTCCACGGCGATCCGGAGACCGCCCGTGCGCTCGTCGCGGCGCCGATCGCCCACGTGCGCTTCACCGGCTCCTCACAGGCGGGACGCGACGTCGGCGAGGCATGCGCGCGCGAGCTCAAGCGCGCGACGATCGAGGTCGGCGGCAAGGATCCGATGCTCGTGCTCGCCGACGCCAACGTGCCGCGCGCCGTCGCCGGAGCGCTCTGGGGCGCGTTCGCCAACGCCGGGCAGTCGGGCGGCAGCCTGGCGCGCGCGTACGTGCTGCGCGAGCGCTACGAGCGCTTCACGACCGGCGTCGTCGCCGGCGCCCGCGCGCTGCGCGTCGGCCATCCGGCCGATCCCTGCACCGAGATCGGGCCGCTGCTGGCCGCCGACCGCCTGCAGCGGCTCAGCGAGCTCATCGACGAGGCCGTCGCGGGCGGCGCGACGCTGCACTGCGGCGGCCCCGTCGAGGTCGACGGGCTCGACGGCGCGTACTTCGCGCCGGCAGTGCTCACCGGCGTTGCTGCCGACGCGCGACTCCTGCGCGAGGACGCGCCCGGACCGTGGCTTGCAATCGACGCCGTCGACTCCGAGCAGGAGGCGATCGCGCGCGCCAACGCGGGCGTCGGCGGTCTCGGGGCGTCCGTGTGGACGTCGGACCCGTACAAGGGCGCGCGCATCGCACGCGAGATCCGCGCCGGGATGGTGTGGATCAACGACCACCTGGTTTCTCGCGCGCTTCCGCAGCTGCCGTGGGGTGCCGTGCACGGCGCCGGGATCGGCCGCGCCCGCGGCGCCGCCGCGCTGCGCGCCTCGGTGGAACCCAAGCTCGTGACGTGGGATCGGCCCGCGGGCCGCATGGCGTGGTGGCAGCCCTACGAC